>JBNKSB010000219.1:0-19160 GCA_050297095.1 Pontiella sp.
CTGGCCTTCCATGCGCACAACGATCTGGGCATGGCGACGGCCAACACACTGGCCGCCTTCGAGGGCGGAGCCGTGGCGGCCGACGTTACGGTGGCGGGCTTCGGCGAACGCGCCGGCAACGCGGCATTGGAACAGGTCGCCATGGCGGTTCCTTCCCTAGGCATGCGGACGCAGAAACTGGCGCCGTTGTGCGATCTCGCGCTGGCGGCGGCCGGCATCGCGACTCCGGCATGCGCGCCGATCATCGGAAAAAACGTGTTCAGCCACGAATCGGGCATCCATGTGCATGCCATTCTGAATGATCGCAGCGCCTACGAACCGTTTTCGGCGTCCGACATTGGTCGGGCCGATTCCACACGCATCGTGCTGGGTATCCATTCCGGCGAAGCCGCTTTGCGCCACGCCTTGAAACAGCTTGGCATCAATCCCGGGAACGAACCGCTAGGCTGGTTGCTCAACCGGATCAAACTACATGCCTTGAAAACCAAAAAGCCGATCGGCCCCCGGGAAGTTAAGTATTTCTATTATGAATAAGGTCTATCTCCCCGCCTGTCCGCAGTGCGGATCGCATCAACTCATCGTCCAGCAAAGCAGTCGAAGGATATTCATCAGTCATGAAGGAGATCGTATTCCATTGCTTACCGTCAATTTTAGTCTGAAGCATCCCGTCATTGAGGAACAATCCAAGGTCTATACCTGTGGGTGCTCCTGGACAGGATCTGAAAGGGAACTCTCGACATCAGGCTAGGGCTACCAATTGGTATACTTATTGCGTCTACACATACACGCATGTGTTTTTCATGCGTTTTGAAACAATATTGTACTAATAACCCCGAAATTATGAACAGCAGATGCCAAATTGTAAGTATGATAGCCCAAAGGTCTGTGATGCCCGCCACATCAACGAACTCGAAACGCTGGCACAGATTGCCCGCACCCTCTCCCGTAAATCGAAACAGGAAGAGGTTTTCCTCGAAGTAATCGATGTGCTGGAACAGCGGCATGATGTTAAGCGCGTGACCATCATGCTACTGACGATCGACGGACGCGAATTGCGCGTCGAAGCGGTCAAGGACCAGATGGTTCAGCAAGCCGAAGGCAAAGCGTATCGGCGCGGTGAAGGCATCACGGGAAAAGTGCTGGAAACGGGACAGCCAAAAATCGTTCCGTTGGTGGCCGAAGAACCCAAGTTCAAGGGACGGGTCCATCACCGCTCCAACGAACCGTTAAGTTTTATCTGTGTGCCGATCACCCTCGAAAACGAAACCGTGGGCACCCTCTCCGCCGACTGCCCGGCCAGCGGCATGCCGGCACTTCAGGAACTGCAGCGTTTCCTCTCCATTGTCGCCACGATTATCGCCAGCGATGTCAGTGCCCGACGAATGGCCCGTATGGAGCGGCAGGCCCTGGAATCGGAAAACCTGCGGTTGCGCGAAGCCATGATGGCCAAGTTCCAGCCGGAAAACATGATCGGCAACTCGCACCTGATGCACGAAGTGTATACCCGCATCCACCAGGTCGCCGCCTCCGACACCACCGTGTTGATCCGTGGCGAGTCCGGCACCGGCAAGGAGCTGGTGGCCTCGGCTATCCATTACAGCAGCAAACGGGCGAAGAAGCCGTTTGTAAAAGTCAACTGCGCCGCCCTGAACGAGAATCTGTTGGAAAGCGAATTGTTCGGCCACGAAAAAGGCGCCTTCACCGGTGCGTTGCAAACCCGGATCGGCCGGGTGCAGGAGGCCGAAGGCGGCACCCTTTTCCTTGATGAAATCGGCGACTTTTCCCCCGCCATGCAGGTCAAACTGCTGCGCGTCCTGCAGGAGCGCACCTATGAGCGCGTCGGCAGCAACGAACAGCGGAGCGCCAACGTCCGGATCATTACGGCAACGAATGCCGACCTTGAAACGGCTATTCTCGACAGCCGGTTCCGGCAGGACCTGTTCTACCGCATCAACGTCTTTCCGGTCTATCTGCCGCCCCTGCGCACGCGAAGGGACGACATCCTGTTGCTGGCCAATTTTTTCATCCAGAAGTATTCGGCTCAGATGGGGGTTGAAATCCGGCGCATCAGCACGCCGGCCATCAACATGCTGATGGCCTACCATTGGCCCGGCAACGTGCGCGAGCTGGAGAATACCATTGAGTATGCGGTCCTCATGGGCAAGGAGGACGGCGTGATTCATGGCCACGACCTGCCCCCTACCCTGCAGACACCGACGGCAATTGCGGCCACGGGCAACAACAAGCATACCCTCAAGGCCCGGGTCGCCATGCTGGAAAAGGATTTGATCGTCGACGCACTCAAGCGCAACAACGGCACCATCAGCGCCGCTGCCCGCGAGCTAGGCATTACCGAACGCATGGTCCGCTACAAAATACAGAACCTCGACATCGACTACGAAACCCTCTTCAAAAAGCGCAAGCGACGGAAGAAATCATGAATAAGCAATCGCCACGGAAAACAGTTAAACGCCGGAAGGCCCGCAACGCGCCTTAGTGCATGCCCGTGTTTCTTGTGGCCTATAAATATGGGAACGGTATGGAAATCCGAAATGCGACAAAAGACGATATCCCCGCGATGGCCGAACTGCTTCATGAACTGTTCGCCATCGAAATCGACTTCACCCCCGACTATGCCAAGCAGGCTCGTGGCCTCGAACTGCTGATTGAGAGCGATTCCGCCACCCTATTCGTTGCAGAGGACCATGGACAGGTGGTTGGCATGTGCACCGTACAAGTGGTCGTCTCCACGGCGATGGGCAGGATTGTCGGACTCGTGGAAGATGTAGTGATCGATGTCGAACACCGCGGCAAGGGGATTGGTTCCGCGCTGATGCGGACGGTGGAGCAATGGGCGTTGCAAGAAAAACTGGGACGCCTTCAGCTGCTGGCCGACAAGGACAACGGCCCCGCCCTCTGCTTTTACCGCCAGCAAGGCTGGAAATGCAGCAACCTGATGGGGTGGATAAAGCAATTGTAGGAATTGCTGATTGCCGGCCCAGCCCCCTCCCTCCCTTTTCACGCTGAAAATTTTGTTTTGGATTTGCTGGCCCAATTAGTTCGTGATACGAACTGTCCGCTATGAAAACTATTTCGCAGGACGCGTTTATCGAATTCATGTCGGAAGCCCTACCGGAACTGCTGGCCGCGATTATGCGGGACGACAACAGCGCGGTTTCGAAGGGAAAAATTTCCGTGCCCCAGTTCTGGGCGCTGCATTATATCAGCCAGCAAAAAGAGATGACGGTGAACGAGCTGGCCCATGCATTGAACCGAAGCAAGTCATCGGCTTCCGCCCTGTTGCAACGTCTGGAACACAACGGACTGATCAAGCGGGCCCGCAGCACGGTCGACCAACGCGTTGTCCATGTTTCGTTAACAAGGAAGGGGAAGCAACTCATCAACCAGCTGGTCGACTATCGCAAGCAGGGGTTGCGCAACACCTATGCCCCGCTTTCCGCAACGGAACGTAGCCAATACAAGAAAATCATGGCCAAAGTACTTAGATACAGCCGCGTAAATCATCTTGCGGTTATCGTTTCTGCCACGTGCCTGCTTGCCAATGCCCACGGAACCACCAACAGCTATACCTTGGCTGAAAGCATCCAATCAGGGCTCAAGCAATCGCTTGCGGTGGTCAATGCGGCCCGCACACGAAAGATTGCCAAGCTCACCCGGACGCGTGCGATTTCCGATGCCCTGCCCTCCATTACCGGCATTGCCGATTATTCCCTCTACGATACGGAGAACCTGACGGAAACCGGAAGCAGGACCGTTGGCGCGGAGGCCTCGTGGCGCATTTTTTCCGGTGGCAAAACCCTCTCGGCCATTCGGGCATCCAAGGCCTACCGTCAACTCACAAGCTATCAGGAACGACGTATTCGCGAAACCCAGGTACGCGACATCATTCTAAGCTACTACCGGGTGCAGCTGATCAACACCCGTGTTGCCACATTGGAACAGTCGGTTAAGCAATTGGCCGACTTCGAGGAAGAAACCCACAAAAAATACGAGGCAGGAACGGCATCGGAATTCGATTGGCTCAGCGCCAAAGTATCGCTCGCCAATGAACGCCCGCATTTGATCCAGGCGCAAAACGACCTCCGCATTGCGCGGGAACAGTTCAGGAACCTGACGTATCTCGCGGAGGGATCGTTCACACTCTCCGATCCGCTGGAATACATACCCGCCAAGATCGATCTCGACGAAGCCATCACCGTTGGACTCGCCAAACGGCCGGAGCTACTCGAAAAAAAGAATGCGATCAGCCTGCGCAAGGAGGATGTAACCCAGAAGCGAAGCAAATATTTGCCCACCCTCGATTTGTTCGCCAACTACAACACCTATAAGCCCGACCCATTCAGCTTTCTCCCCGGCTCGGCATCCGATGGCTGGAAGGAACACTGGAGTGCCGGTGCAAGGGCAACGTGGACGCTCTTTGACGGCGGACTGCGCAGAGCCGACCTTGGCGAAAGCAAACTGATGATGGCCATTGAAGAGGATGAATACCGTGATTTGGTCCGCTCCGCAACCCTCGACATCCGCACCCAGTGGCTGCGCGAACGCGATGCCGAGGAAGCCATCAATGCCACTGCGGAAAATATCGAACTGGCCCAGCGCGCCCTGAATATTGCGGGCAACCGATTCGATGCGGGACTGGGCACCCATCTCGAAGTCACACAGGCCAATCTGGAACTAAGCAATGCACGACTGGCCCGTGCACAAGCGCTATACGAATACGTCGCGGCCACCGCCCGGCTCAAGCATGCCGCAGGCATCCTTCTGGAGGAATATGAACATGAATAGCAACGCCAGATCACCTCGCATTATCCTCTTGGGCATCGTAGGCATCCTTGTCCTTTTGATCCTCATTCTCACAGTCGTTAAGCGCAACGGGAAACCCCTGCCCGAAGCAACCGAAGCCGCCGTACCGGTTTCCGTCATGCAGGTTCACCTGACCAACGCCCTCGATGTGGTCTATCTCCCGGCCCTGATCGCGGCCAACGTCGATGCCACCTTGTCCGCCGAAAAGGCCGGACGCATAAACGCAATCAAGGTCGACCGCGGGGACCGCGTTGATAAAAGCCAGCTTCTGCTGCAAATAGACGACCGGATCTGGCAGGCCAACCTGAAGCAGGCGGACATTGCGGCGAAGGATGCGAAAACGAACTATGAACGGTTTCAGCAGCTGATGAAGTCCGGCGCGATATCCCAAAGCGAATACGACGCCGCCGAAAAGGCCTACATCCAAACATCAAGCGCCGCCGACGAAGCCCGGATCAATATTGAACAATGCCGTGTCGAATCCCCCGTGGACGGCATCGTGAACGACCGGTTTGTGGAGGAGGGCGAATATGTCCAACCGGGAACCCCGCTGTTTCAGGTCGTCGACAAGGACACGGTGCGCGTCGTGCTTCAGATTCCGGAAAAGGATATCTATACCATCCGGCCCGACGAGCCGATGGCCTTTAGCGTCCAGCCTCTTCCCGACCAAACCTTCCAGGGAACGGTTACCTTCGTGGCGGCCCAGGCCGACGGGCGCAACAATGCCTTCCGGACTGAAATCACGGTGGACAACCACGATGGCCTGCTCCGGCCGGGCATGATTGCACAGGTGGAATTCAAACGGGGAACCAAACCCAACATGGTTTCGCTGCCCATGGCGGCCGTACTGCCATCAAAGGGGGAACACATCGTCTACCTCGTAAAGGATGGGCAGGCGGTCCGGCGGCGGGTCCAGATCGAGACAATCGCCCGCGAAAACGCGCTCATTTCCCGCGGATTGGAAGAAGGCGATCTTGTGATCACCGCCGGCAACCGTACGCTGGGCGACGGACAACGCGTTAAAATCGTTCAACCGGGATTTATGCAACCATGATCCTCACCAATTATGCCATCAAGTTCCGCACGGCGGTATTTGTCTTCACGGTCGTCCTGGTCATCATGGGCGTCATTTCCTACCGGACGCTACCGCGCGAAGGCGCACCGGATATCACCATCCCCCAGGTCTTTGTAACGGCAATCTATCCCGGTACAGCCCCCCAGGACATGGAAAACCTGGTGGTGATCCCCATGGAGCGACAGCTCAAGGAACTGGGGAACGTAAAGAACATTTCCGTGATGGCGGCCGACAGCGTTGCGGTATTTACGATTGAATATCTTGCCGGCGTAGAGGTCGACACGGCCATCCAACGCGTCAAGGACAAGATTGATCTCGCCCGCCCCGACCTGCCGAACGATCTGGACGAACCCCAGGTGGAAGGACTCAACTTCAGCACCGATGTGCCCATCATGCAATTCGCGCTGACCGGCGATCCCGACCCCGAGCGCCTCAAGAGCACAGCGGAATTCCTGCAGGATGAGATCGAGTCGATACCGGGCGTCAAGGAAGCGCGCATCGCCGGCACGCGCGAACGCGAAATCCGCATCGAGTTCGATCTGCCGCGCCTCGTGGCCTACAACATTCCGCTCATGGATGTCGTGACGCTCATCGCCAAGGAAAACGTGACCATTTCGGCCGGCATGCTGGAGGTCAACCAAAACAAGGTTCAGGTGCGCGTCCCCGGCGAGATCAAGCTGGCAACCGACCTGCGGGACATGGTGGTGCTGCAACGCGAAAACCGCCCCGTCTACCTGCGGGATATCGCCACCGTTTCCGACACCTACAAGGACCTGGAATCCATTTCGCGAATTAACGGCGAAACCGCCGTATCGCTCCAAATCTACAAACGCGCCGGCGAAAACTCCGTCCGCCTGATCGACTCGATTAAACAGCTGTTAGCGGAGAAAAACCTGCCGAGCAACATTAGGGTCACCATCGTGCAGGACGACTCCAAGGATATCCATGACATGCTCACGGAACTGGAAAACAATATCGTCTCCGGCTTCTTTCTGGTCATCGTCGTGCTGTTCATCGTCATGGGCCACCGCAACAGCCTGTTTGTCGGACTGGCTATCCCGTTTTCCATGCTGCTTTCCTTCACCATCATGACCCTGCTCGGCATTACGATGAACATGGTCGTGCTGTTTTCACTGATCCTCGGCGTCGGCATGCTGGTCGACAACGGCATCGTAATTGTTGAAAACATTTACCGGTTGCACTGCGAAGGCCTCTCGCGCCTGCAGGCCGCCCGGCAGGGTGCGGCCGAAGTCGCCTGGCCGGTAGCCACCTCCACGCTCACCACACTGGCCGCCTTTTCGCCGTTGCTGTTCTGGCCGGACATCATCGGCGACTTCATGAGCTACATTCCCGAAACGCTCATCATCACCCTCTCCTCCTCCCTCTTTGTCGCACTGATCATCAACCCGGCCATCTGCTCGGTGCTGATCAAGCGAGGGAAGATCCGTTTCAATCCTGACCACGCCGAATACCATCCCTTTGTGCGCGCCTATGAATCCATGCTCCGCAGTGCGCTCAAGCATCGGGGGCTGCTGGTGCTTATCAGCATCTTGTTCCTGATCCTGACCGCCAAGCTATATGGTCGATTCGGCAAGGAAGTCACCCTGTTCGTGGACGTAGAACCGCGGGCGGCCCAGATCGAAGTGCGCTACCCCGAAGGCACCGCCATCGAAAAAACCGATGAAACCATGCGCCAGATCGAGGAACGAATCAGTGACTTCGAAGATGTTGAGTTCATTCTTGCCAACGTGGGCCAGGGCATGGGAAGCGGCTTTGCCGAAGGCAGTGGCGGAGCCTACCTTGGCTCATTCTACGTCAAGTTTGTGGATGAAAAAGATCGCAAAGGAAAAACCTCCAAACTGGTTCAGCAGTTCCGCGACCGCATCGGGAAGATTCCCGGGGCCGAAATCAAGGTCGATCAACTTCAGGAAGGCCCGCCGCAAGCGGCCCCCGTCAGCATCGAAATCTCGGGCGAAGATCTCGGTCAGCTCAACGAAATCGCTAACGATATCAAGCGCCGAATCAGCGCCATCCCCGGACTGGTCGACCTGCGTTCCGACTATGAAAACGCCCTGCCCGAATTGCAGTTCATTGTCGACCGCAAGCGCGCCGGCGTCCTCGGCCTCGACACCGAGACGATCGGCTTTTTCCTGCGCACGGCCATCTACGGAACGGATTCACCGCGCAAGTTCCGCGCTGGCGAGGATGAATACGATATCACGGTGCGCCTTCCACTCAGCGCACGCGAACAGTTCAGCCTGCTCGACGAGATCTACATTCCTGTGCAGGACAGCCAGCCCGTCCCCCTCTCCTCCCTCGGCCATTTTGAATATACCTCCGGCCGCGGCGTGATCCACCGAAAAAATGAAAAGCGCGTCATCACGGTCACCGGCAACAAGGCAGGCGGCCGCGAATCCAACGAGTTGCTGGCGGATATCGAGCCCATCGTCGGCCAGATCAAGCTGCCGCCGGGCTACAGCATCGCCTACACCGGCGACAAGGAGGACCAGCAGGAATCGTCCGAGTTTCTCAGCAAGGCCTTCCTGCTGGCGCTGGCCGGCATCGTGGTGGTCCTCGTCATCCAGTTTAATTCCGTGTTGCTTCCGCTGATCATTTTCTCCTCGATTATCCTCTCCATCATCGGTGTCATGTGGGGGCTGCTGATCACCGGCAAGCCGTTCAGCATTGTCATGACCGGCGTCGGCATCATCAGCCTGGCCGGCATCGTGGTCAACAACGCCATCGTACTGGTTGACTGCATCAACCAAATGAAGGCCAAGGGACTTGAAACCAACGAAGCGGTGGTCCATGCCGGCCGACTTCGCCTTCGCCCTGTCCTGCTCACGGCCATCACCACCATTCTGGGTCTCATTCCAATGGCGGTTGGTTTCAGCTTCAACCTGCGCGAGCTACGTTTCAACATGGGCGGGGCCACGTCGGCATGGTGGGCCCCCATGGCCATCGCCGTGATTTTCGGTCTCTTTGTTTCGACCGTGCTGACCCTGATGCTCGTACCGCTTATGTACAGCCTTGCCGACTCCTTCGCCAGCCTGCTCAAACGCCATATCCGCATTGGCGAAGAGGACTCCCAGCGGACGAATGCTGCAACGCGATGACGGGTTGAAATTGCTTCCAAAACAACGGGGCTTCACACCTCGCTTCACCCCGTCCCATAGTAATTTCCATGACCGCGCACTTGCTTCCCCGCCTCAGGTCATTTATGCTGTTGCAGTTAGGTGGTTAGAAGAGAGGAAGTATTGTGACACAAATTGCAGAAAAGGATTGGTCGACGCTCAAGAAAAAGCTGAGCGACGAAGGGCGACTGGACAAGTTTGTGCTCGGCGAACCAGAGCAGGAGTATGTTACTTCGCGCGGAATGGAGATCCTTCGCTTGCATGCCACCGACTTTGTCAACAAGCGCCTTGCCCCGGCCAACCCGAAAAACGATGGCCGCCAGACTCCGACCAAAGGGCACCCTGTATTCATTGCACAGCATGCCTGCGGGTGCAACGACCGCTCCAGCCTTGAGGAGTTTTTCGGCATTGAGAAAGGCCGGGAACTGACCGAAGGAGAGGTGGAGATGATCGTGGATGTTATTCTCAAATGGATCGAGGAACACCTCGATCCCTGATTGCCCAGCGCTTCGCCAAAGGAAAACCTTCCCTCTACGGAATGTTTTTCTTTTTTTCGCCGCCACCATTTGAATATCTTGTCTCAGTTATGGAACCCGTTATTGTAAAAAGATCCGATCACAACGTCAGCCGCAGAAACATCAGTTCTGCGGCCGTTAAAGTGCTATACCACCTGAAGGATGAAGGCTACACCGCCTATCTCGCAGGCGGCGGCGTACGCGACCTGTTGCTCAACCGCAACCCCAAGGATTTCGATGTCGTGACCGATGCCACGCCGGAACAGATCCGAAAAATGTTTCGCAACTGCCGACTGGTCGGACGCCGGTTCCGCCTTGCGCACATCCTGTTTCGCGGCGAAACCATCGAAACCTCCACCTTCCGCGCGCCGGTTCCCGAGGAGGACAACGGCGAGCATGGTGAAAACATTTTCCGTGCGGGCGAAACCGGCATGGTGATGCGCGACAATATTTTCGGAACGCCGGAGCAGGACGCCTTGCGCCGCGATTTCACCATCAACGCCCTCTTCTACAACATTGCGGATTTTTCGATTATCGACTACGCCGGCGGTCTGAAGGATTTGGATGCCAAGGTCATTCGCGTCATCGGCGACCCCGACAAACGCTTCGCCGAGGACCCGGTCCGCATGATCCGAGCTGCCCGCTTTGCCGGTGCGCTGGGCTTCGATATCGAGCCGAAGGCCTACGACTCCATATGCCGAAACAAGGATATGCTAGCGCATGCCTCGCCATCGCGCATGTACGAGGAGGTCCAAAAACTCTACTTTTGCGGACATGCCAAGGAGGTGTTCCAATGGCTGGAACGCAGCGACTTGCTACACCCCATGTTTCACGACTTTTCCCATTGGATCGACGAAGACAAGGCGCGTCACGACTGGGTCATCCATACGCTTGAGCAAATGGACCGGTGGCGCAAGGCGGGCCTTCAGGTTCATCCGGCCCTGCTCTTTGCGCTGATCTTCGGGGAGTACCACGAATTTCTGGCCGATAAACTCAAGGAGGAAGGCCTTTCCGCCCACGATGCGGCCAAGCATGCCGTACAGCAACACCTGAAGGGCATGTGCGAGAACGTGCGGGTGCCCAAGCAAGTCATCTATCAAGTATCCGACATCATGGGAAACCAGCTTCGGTTCCACAAAACCAAGGGCCAGCGCCCGCAGCGTTTTATGCAAATCCGGGGATTCCTGGACGCCTTCCTCTATTTCAAGTTTTCCTGCAAGGCCCACAACCGAAATCTGGAACTGCTGGAGTTCTGGGAGGAACAGCACAAGAACTCCAAGCACACGGCCGAATACAAGTGAGTCGCTACAGATTCCACCATTAGACGATTGTTAAAAAGCACGCTTGTACCTCGTCACGCACACCTGTACATATTTGTAACTCGTTTCTGCACCTGATACAGGAATCGATTAAGAGGATGATATTATGACCCAAAGTGAAAAGGAACTTAGTGTTCTATACAAAATTTCGCAGACCATTTCAGCGCGCCAGCACAATATTGCCGATCTCCTGAATGAGGTCTTGCAAATCATGTCGACGGATATGGGCTTGCTGCGCGGAACTCTGGCCCTGCGAAAACCCGGCACGAACATTCTGAATATCGAGGCTTCGAGCGGTCTCTCCAGTAGCGAGATGCGGCGAGGACAGTATCAGCTCGGCGAAGGGGTGACCGGGCGGGTGGCTCAGTCCGGCAAAGCCGCCGTCGTTCCCGACATCAATGAATCCCCCGACTTTCTCAACCGAACCAAGGCTCGCGACGACCAAAAGATTGCCTTCATCTGTGTTCCGATCATCCACCACAAGGAAGTCATCGGTACCATGAGTATCGACCTGCACACCTGCGAAGAACAGGAACTCAAGGGCTATGCGCTCTTCCTTGAACATGTGGCCCAGATTCTGGCATCGGCGGTTTCGACCATCCGCGAAGAGATCGAGGAACGCCATGCGCTGGAGTCCGAAAACGAAATGCTTCGCCGGCAACTGGGCGACCGCTACAGCATCGACAACATGGTCGGCAACTGCAACTCCATGCGCGTCGTATACGAACACATCGTACAGGTTGCCAACAGTGCGGCCACTGTACTGGTGCGAGGGGAATCCGGTACGGGTAAGGAACTCGTTGCACGCGCCATACATTTCAACAGCCCACGCAAAAACAACGCTTTCGTGAGTGTCAACTGCGCTGCTCTTCCCGAAAACCTGATCGAGAGCGAGCTGTTCGGCCATGAAAAAGGAGCCTTCACCGGTGCGGCCCAACAACGCAAGGGACGTTTCGAACTGGCCAACGGCGGCACCATCTTCCTCGATGAAATCGGCGACATTTCCCCGGCGGTACAGGTGCGACTACTGCGTGTCCTACAGGAAAAAACCTTCGAACGCGTTGGGGGCAACGAACCGATCAAAGTCAACGTTCGCGTCGTGGCCGCCACCAGTCGGAACCTGGAGGAGGGCATGGCCAAGCAAACCTTCCGCGAAGACCTCTACTACCGTCTCAACGTCTTCCCGATCCTGCTGCCGCCCTTGCGGGAACGCAAATCGGACATCATGCTTCTGGCCGACCATTTCCTGCAAAAATACGGCGAAATGTACGGCAAGGACATGAAGCGCATCTCCACCTCCGCCATCAACATGATGATGGCCTACCACTGGCCCGGCAACGTGCGCGAGTTGGAAAACTGCCTCGAACGCGCCGTCCTCACCTCGGCCGACGGCGTCATCCACGGTTTTAATTTACCGCCATCATTGCAGACCAGCGAAGGCACGCATACCAACCTGTTGCCTGAAAACGGCGCCAACCTTAAGCAGATGGTCGAGGCCTACGAACGCGAAATATTGATCGATGCCCTGAAGAAGCACCGGGGCAATGCAGCGGCCGTGGCGCGCTACCTCGAAACGACCCAGCGCATCATCAACTACCGCATCAAAAACCTAGGCATCGAACCGAAGAATTATAAGTAGGCATACAGGTACAATGGAAATTGATCAACTTATCGAATCAATGGAGTTTCGTTTTGCAGCGTCGGGCGTGGACAATGCGAAACGCGTGGCCGAGGAGCTTCTGGCGCATGTCCTCCACTGCAAGCCGCTGGAAATCTACACTGGTGCCGTGCCGCAGCATGCGACGACCTTGGAAAAGCTACAAATCATCAAACAGCTCGAACCCATGGCCGAACGCATCGAAAACGGCGAACCGCTGCAATACGTTGTCGGCCATGTCGATTTCTGGGATCTCGAAATCAAGTGCGATCCACGCGCCCTCATCCCCCGCCCCGAAACCGAGTTGCTGGTGGAAGAGGTACTCAGTTCCGGCATATGGGATGAATCGCCCGCTACCGTGGTGGATGTCGGCACCGGGACAGGCTGTATTGCCCTAACGTTGGCCCGCCAGCGCCCTGATGCAAACTTCAAGGCGGTCGATCTATCGGCCGAAGCACTGGCGCTCGCTTGTGAAAATGCACACTTGAATGGCCTCGACGACCGCATCCTCTGGCTTGAAAACAATCTTCTCGAAGGCTTCGCCGAACGCAGCGCCGACATCATTGTCTCCAACCTGCCCTACATCGCAACCAGCGACTGGGAAACACTTTCCCAATCGGTCCGCGACTTCGAACCCCGATCAGCTCTGGACAGCGGGCCGAGCGGCATGGAATTGATCAAGCAACTGGCCACGCAGGCGCGCTACGTTCTTGTTCCGGGCGGCTGGCTCTTCCTCGAATTTGGCTACGATCAAGGCGAGTCCGTACGGACGTGCCTCGAAAAGCTCAACTACCGAAATATACAAATCAAGCACGACCTCGCGGGCCACGACCGCATTGCTATTGCTCAAAATCCGTAATGCTCGACCATAGCGACCAACTTAGATCTCGATTTACAGCAAACGATGCGGTCGGCTTCACCTATCGCAACCAAATGCTCGTAGGCCTCGTAGTGCGCACCAACCCAAAGCGTGCCGTGATTCAAGTGGGAACCGAAGAGTTCCGGGTTCCCTATGCCATGCTTCAGCCGAAGCCCGACGTAGCGGAAGAACGGGAGAACCGCATTGCATCGATCCTTGAAACTGCAACGGCCCTGATGGAGGCAAACGGATTGCACGAATGGCAATTCCAGTTTGACCATTCCACCCGCCGGGCGGGGTGCTGCAACTACCGGGACAAGACCATCTCCATCTCGTTCCATCTGGCCCACAACGGGGCCGATTTTGAAATTCTCGATACCATCCTGCACGAAATCGCCCATGCCCTGGTCGGTAAGGAGCACAACCACGACGCCGTATGGAAGGCGAAGGCGCGGGCCATTGGATGTTCCGGAAATCGAACCCACCGGATGGAATTCTCTACGCCTAAATGGAAAGTGCGCTGCGAAAATGATTGCTGGAGCCATACAGCCCAACGTCGCAATCCTCGACTGGTCTGCCGCGAATGCGGCGGAAAGCTGGTTTATTCAGCTTGTTAGCAGCAACCGCATCGTATTCCTGACCGTAAAGGCCAAATCTTCCGGGGCTTGGGCAATACACTCTTCCAGCGACGCATGTCCGGCGGAAATACTGAAAGCATAGTCGAACACTTCGAGAAAGGCATTCAGGTCGCCATGCAAAGCCCCCGATAGCAACAGGGACTTTACCCCGCGCTCCCTCGCCATGTCCGCCAGCACGGAACAGAGCTTTCCGGATGCCGTCTGGCCATCGGTTCGCCCTTCACCGGTAATAAGAAGATCGGCCCCACCGAGCGCATCCGGCAGTCCCACGGTCTCCGCCACCAGTCGAGCCCCCGGAACAATTTCAGCATTGCAGAATGCGCGCAGGCCATATCCCAGCCCGCCGGCGGCCCCATCGCCGGCGGCATCGTCGGCTCCCATTATGAAACGTAGATTACCGAGCCCGGCCTCGAGTCGTTCCACCATCTCCGGTGTCGCCCCTTTCTGCGGCCCGAATACTGCCGCCGCGCCATTTGGACCGGTCAAGGGATTGGTGACATCGCAAGCCACCCGGATATCGGCATCGGCCAACGCAGAACAGACACCGGAGGTATCGACGGATCGGATCCGGGAAAGGATCTTTCCGCCGCGTTCGGATATTTCCGCGCCGGCGGCATCAACAAAACGGAAGCCAAGCGCCTGCGCCATGCCGGTACCCCCATCCACGGTGGCGCTGCCGCCAATCCCCATGGTGATTGAGGTATGCCCTTCATTCAACAGATGCCGCAACAGCTCCCCCACCCCATACGTGGTGGCCTCCATCGGGTTGAGACCATCTTGGGAAAGCAGTTCGATGCCGGCGGCCGTCGCCATTTCCATGACCGCCGTCCCATCGGGAAGCAGGCCATACTGCGCCCGCACAGGATCACCCAGCGGGCCGCAAACCTCCAGCATCTGAATTGATCCACCGGTAGCGGCCACCATGGCATCAACCGAGCCCTCGCCACCGTCCGCCATGGGAAACATCAGCACCTCGGCATCGGGGCATTCGGACAACAAGGCATCTCGAATAATGTTACAGATCGTCGAACTGCGCATATTCCCCTTGTAGGAATCCGGAGCGATAACGATTTTCATGCGGCCTAATTGTCTCGAATTAATCTGCCCTTCAGTGTGTACGCTTGCCCCAATAAAGCAAGGGCCGGCGATCCTCTTTCTCGGTTCTCCGCTTGACACGGCACCTCCTTATAGGAAGTATGCGTCGTTCAGTCGAATGATTCGGCAAGACCCGTGCGAATCGGGCGCTGTCGCGCAACTGTAATCGGCCAAGGGGCCGTGAGCCAGAAAACGAACCTTCGACTGCATATGTTTATCTCCTTCGCGGAATGAGGGGATGGCTTCCGAGGCCTATTGGCTCCCGATCCCGTCCTCCCTTTCCGCGCTGGATATTGTAATTAATCACAAGCGCCTCGCAGAAAGGCAAAAAGGACCTGATGAAGAAAACGACACTCTTGCTGGCCGGCGTGCTGTCCGCTGCAGCAGCAACAACCGCACAGAACACCAACGAAACCACAACCGCGCAAAACACCATCGTGATCTCGGCCACGCGTATCGAAACAAGTGTTGAGCAATTGGCCGGAACAGCCAATATCATCACCGCCGAGAATCTTGAAAACTCGAAAAAAACATCGGTGACGGAGGTCTTGAGAACGGTCCCTGGCATTTCCATTTCCCGCACAGGCGGACCGGGCCAATCCTCCTCCATCTACCTGCGCGGCGCCAAACCCCAACATACACTGATCCTGATCGACGGCGTTCGGATGAACGGACAGCTGGATCTGAGCGGATACGATTTAACACATCTTCAGACGTTCGACATCGAGCGGATCGAGGTTCTCAAAGGACCGCAAAGTACGCTTTATGGTTCCGATGCCATGGCCGGCGTGATCAACATTATCACTAAAAAGGGCAACGGAAAGCCGACTCCCTATTACGAGCTAGAAGGTGGTTCCTACGGCACATGGCGGGCTGCAACAGGCATCAGTGGCGGTGATGATCAGGTCAACTACACCGCTTCGCTATCCCACTTCGACCGGCAGGGCGAATCGGCCAAGGCAGACAATACGGAAAAGGACGGCACAGTTAACGATACGGCTTCCGCCCGCATTGGCGTTACCCCTTCCGACTCCAGCTCGCTGGACTTCACCGTGCGCTATGTGAATGCCACCAGCGATTACGACGATGGGTACTTCGAAAATGAACAGTTGGTCACGCGGGCTTCCGCCCGGAGCCTGCTGCTGGACGACCTGCTCGAAACCCAAGTGGGCGTTTCGTACCTGATTCTTGATTCCGAAACCTTCAGCGCCTTCCCCGGCAGCTTCAATTCCGACACCTTATCGGCCGATTGGCAAAACACGATCTATCTGCACGAGAACCATACCGTGCTGGCGGGTATCGACTGGCATCGGGACTGGTATGAATTTTCAGACGGCACAGGAGACCTCGACAATCTTGGCCTGTTTGCAACGTACCAGATAATCCCTCTTCGCAACGGGGTTGCAACCATCGGCATCCGAAATGACGAGCACAGCGAATTCGGCAACAAAACCACCTATCAGGCCTCCACCGCCTACCGGATTACACCAACGCGCACTAAACTGAAGGCCTCTTGGGGAACCGGCTTCAAGGCCCCCACATCCTTTCAACTCTATTCCTCCTATGGCGACCCGGCCCTCCAGCCGGAAACATCGACCGGCTGGGAAGCTGGATTTGAGCAACAAATCCTGACCAACCGCCTGGAGGTCGGCGCGGTCTACTTCAACAACGTCTACGAGGATTTGATCGACTACAACTTTGCCACATTCACCTACGGCAACATCTCGATGGCGGAAAGCGTCGGCGTGGAAGTCTACACATCGGCAAAGCTTCTAGAAAACCTGAACCTGCGCATTGGATACACCTACCTCGACAACGACGACAAATCCACAGACGCCGGCTTTGAAATCCGCCGTCCTCAACACAAAGTGGATCTGGACCTCAACTATGCCGCCACGGAAAAACTCAATCTGAATCTGAACGCGAGTTATTCAGGAAGCCGGGACGATCTTGACTTCTCAACCTACCCATCCACCCTGATCACGCTCGACCCATACACCTTGGTCAATCTGGCGGTTCGTTACCAAGCCACCCAAAACGTCCAGCTCTATGGCCGTATTGACAACCTCCTGAACGAAGACTACCAAACGGCGAACGGATACAACCAGGACAACATCGCGGCCTATGCAGGCGTTAAAGTAACTCTCTAGCCGGAAAGGGAAATCCCATGAAACAACAGATTGCACTCGCTCTGGCATCCATCGCGTTGCTCGGCATTACCGGTTGCTCGACCCACAAATCAGGTAACGACCGCGACGCTTCTAGTCCGAACATCATCGACCTGAAAATCGACTACGGCGCCGAAAAACCCGCACGCACCGTTCAGGTTCCATTCATCAAGGGACAAACGGCGTTGCAGGCCCTGCAACGCGCCGCAACAGTCGAAACCCACCCGGTGGCAGGATATGTGTTTGTCACCGCCATCGACGGCATCAAAGGGATCCGGGGAGAAACCGCATGGTACTACAAGATCAACGGGATAGCCCCCGGCAAACTGGCCACCTCGAACCGCATCGAAGATCCATGTCACATGACATGGATCTTCACAAAAGACCACTGTTCTTCCAAAGTGGACTGCAACAAGCCATAGCGGTCTGCCCTGCGCCGGCCGTTCGAAGGAGGATGCTATGTATGAACTGATTGAAAAAGGCGGCATGCTGATGTGGCCGCTATTGGCCTGCTCGCTGGTGGTGGTGGCGGTCGTGGTCGAGCGCATGCTGTTTTGGCTACGCGTGTCGCTCACCCGAAACCAGAAGCAGATCAACCGCATCTTCGACTTGACCGAATCGGGCGACTTCGACATCGCCGTCGCCGAATCATCGGAGTCAAGGTGTATGACCTGCCGCATCCTCGTGGCCGGTCTGGCGCACCGCAACTATGGCTTGGCCGAGAACCTAGAGGCGGCGGCCGGCGTGGAAATCGCCCGCATGAAAAAGGGCTTGAGCGTGCTCGATACGATCATCACGCTCGCCCCGTTGCTGGGCATTCTGGGAACGGTGTCCGGCATCATCATCTCGTTCGACTTGCTCGGCGCATCCGGCATCGAGGATCCCAAGGCCGTCACCGGCGGGATTGCCCAGGCACTCATCACCACCGCCGCCGGCCTCACCGTCGCTATCATCGCCCTGCTGCCGCACAACGCCCTCGTGCGCAAGGTCGAAACCGTCACCCACTATCTCGAAAAAATGTGCACCTGCTATGTCGTCACCGTCCAGAAGGGACAGGAAAACAGGAGCCTGACACCTGAAACCTGACACCTGAAACCTGAAACCTGAAACCTTTAACGTACTAAACACGCAATAGGAACGACTCGTTAAGCATCACACCTCACGAATAAATCGTCACTCACCATGAAACTACGCAGCGGATACGAAACCAAGAAGGCGCGCGTCGAGATGCTTCCGCTCATCGACGTGGTGTTCCTGCTGCTCGTCTTCTTCATCTACGCCATGCTTTCCATGGTCGTGCATCACGGCCTCAAGGTCGATCTGCCCAAGGCCGGCCATGCGCAGCTCGATCCCGGCAACTATCTCGGCATCACCCTCACCGCTGACAACCGCATCCTGCTCGGCGAAACCGAAACGACGAAGGAAGAGCTGGTGCCGCAGGTCGTCGCGCGCCTGAAGGAAATGGGCGCAGAAACCCCGCTGTTCATCGAGGGCGACCGCGCCGCCGACCTCGGCTTGGCCGTGGAAATCCTCGATCTCCTGCAACGCGCCGGAATCGAAAAAGTATCGTTCTCATGTCAAAAAGCCGCACAGCCTTGACGCCGGAACTCTTGACCGGCATTGCCGTATCCGTACTGGCCCATGGGATCCTGTTCGGAGCGAAAGGCTTTTACCAACCCGCGCAGGCCTGCACCAACCGCGGCACTATGGCGGTTGAGCTGACGCTCATGCCCTCCGGGGCGGCCATGGCCGCGCCGCCCCCCGACCTGCCGAAACCAACCGTCACGCCCCCGCCGGAACCGGTGGCAGCGCCGACCGAAGAGGAGAAAGTTCCCGTCCCGCAACCCCAACCGGAAACACCGCCCCAACCGGAAGT
>JBNKSB010000220.1:0-18388 GCA_050297095.1 Pontiella sp.
CATTTAAAGTCCGTCGGCTTTAGCACAGAACCATGCGAAGTCCAGGTTTTCATATCCTTCGTGGAGTAACAGAGCCACTCGGTAATGTTGTAGTACGGCCCACCATCCTCCGCCTCGTCGTGACCGACGTAAACGTATAGCGTATCCCCTACCACCAGCGGGGCCGGATCGGCCGTGAATGCATCGCGGAAAATTGGATTTCCCTCCAGTTTAAATGTAGTGTCCTTCGCGGCACAGGTGCCGCTGCCCAGCACAATGACAAGCAGGCAGACGTTTAATGTTCTCGATTTCATGTTGTAGACCTCACTGGTTATCCTTGATAGGAAATTCATAGTTGTCATGCATTCGGTTGATCATGGTTTTATATCTCCCCTTCAAGCCCGGATTGCGGGCTGACATTATTTTTCGCGGGTTGATTCCGGCGGGCCGAAATAGGTGCCGGGGAGAGGCCGCCGGTGCACGATCAGCCGCTGCAGCACAACTGAGGAGTCGACCATGGTGATCTTCAGGATATGCCGGCCGGGCGTTTTGATTTCATGCGTTGAGCTCAGCGTCCGAGCATTGTCCTGTACCGAAGCCGCCCAGCTGCCGTAGTTCTCCGGGATCTTTGGGAAGGCATCCAGTACTTGCGGTTGCTCGTCATCAAAGGAGACGGCAATGCGCAGACCGCGGCCGGGAACAAGGTTGAGCGTCGGGCCGATGATGACATCCACGTCCACCTTACCGGCTTCGGCGATGTAGACCGGATATTCCAGGTACGGTGCCGGATTCGGCGGGAGAATGCTGTCCGCGGTCGATGGGGAAATCTCCATTCCCGCACTGTAGCGGCCATAGTCCGGGATCTTCTCCCAGCGAACCCCGCTCACCGCCTTGTTTTCTGCAGCCTCCTCCGGAGCGATCGCGATGGGTCCAACCACCCCTCCGAAGCATCCCTCGGCCAACCGTTGGTCCTGTTCAACGGCCCGGTATGCAACGACCTTGACGGCAACCGATTCGCTTCCGTTATGGATCGTAATTGCCCCGTCTAACTTTCCGACCGGAGCCTTTGCCCAGTCAATCGTCACCCAAAGCCGGCTGTCATTCGGATTTTCAGCGGCTTCCTGCTTCACGTTGATCCACGGATCGCTGGCCAGAACCTTGAAATCGATGGGACGACGGCCGCGCCGGAACACATCGATATAGGAACGTTGCCGGTTGATGGAATCAAAGGTTGGAAGAATCGGCGTTTGATCGCTCCCCGGCCAGGCCTCGACGGATCCGTCGATCGCCACACCAAACGCATCGCTATCGGGTACTTCGAGCTCCTTGACGTCCGGCATAATGTTTTCCTTGGGATCGTTCCAACTGGTATAGCCGATGCGGGTCTGGCTCATCATGTGGTTCCACTTCCCGCCCGCCAGCTCGTGGTTGTAGATTTCGCTCAGCGTCTGATCTTGCTGGAAGAGCGTACGTACCATTTCCGCTTCATCGTTGGCCGACGCACGTCCCTGCTCCGCATAGAGGTGATTTCGGCCGGCTGCAATATACATATCGACCACAGTAGCCACGGCCTTGACGGGATAGAGCACCAACTCAAAGTAGGCATCTTTTTCATCGGCGGGAAGGGTTTCGTTGACCTTTTCCGCCCGGGCCACCAGTTCATTCCATGCGGAGGAAACCCGTTCCGCCTCGCGATAATTTATCAAGCTAAAGGTATCGGGCTCCAGCAGCTCGGGCTTGCGCCAGCCCACCTGCTTGCCGTATTTCGCAACGATGTCGGCGATCTCATCGGCGTATTCCGGCCCGAATTCGCGTGCAGCCCATTTCCGGGTAAACTCGCCGATTTTTTCCTTCGGCAACGCCTTCGGATTCCAGGCCATGCGCAGGAAAAACTCGATGGGCAATTCCATGGGCTTCAGGTCGCCGACGTTGACAATCCAGATGCGCGTGGCGTCGTATTCATAAGCGAGATTCATCTGCTCCCAGATCTTGGGAAGCGGATTGGTGTTGAGCCATTTGTAGCTGCGCGGACCGCCGACATAATCAAAGTGGTAGTACACCCCCGCCCCGCCGCTGCGCTTGCGTTCCTCGGGCGTGGGCAGCCTGCGGATGTTCCCCCAGTTGTCGTCGCACCAAAGCAGCGTCACGTCATCCGGAACCCGCATGCCATGCTCGTAATAGTCCATGACCTCCTTATAGAGCGCCCACAGCTGCGGAATCCTGGTAACATCCGGATTCATGTATTCCTTCAGGATCTTGCGCTGATCGTCCACGATCTTTTCCAGCAGCTTGACATTGTCATCCATGTTGCCGCCCTTGATCATCGCCTCGTCGCCGTCGCCGCGCATGCCGATGGTCACGATGCTTTCATAGTCCTTGTTGCGCTTGATGCCATTCGTCCAAAACTTCTTGAGCCCCTTTTCGTTGGTATAGTAGTTCCATTCGCCGTTCCCCAATTCGCCCCGGTGGTTGTGCCACTCCTGCTGGGCGCGGATCATCGGTTCGTGATGCGAGGTGCCCATGACAATGCCATACTCGTCGGCAAGTACGGGATTCATGGGATCATCCTCGTTGAACGCCTTGCCCCACATAGCCGGCCACAGGTAATTGCCGCGCAATCGCAGCAGCAGCTCGAACATGTGCGTGTACATCTTCGAATTGATCCCTCCGAACTTTTCACGCGCCCAGGGGCCAAAGGCCGGTTCTTCGTCGTTGATGAAGATACCGCGGTATTTCACCACCGGTTCGCCGGAGGCGTAGCGGCCGGGCACAACGTAGGCTTCGGCGCGCTTTCTGGGCGGGACATCAGCCCACCAGTACCATGGCGAAACGCCGAGCTGTTCGGAAAGTTCGTAGATCCCGTAGATCGTGCCGCGCTTGTCGCTACCCGCAATCACCAGCGCCTGTTCCACGCCCGGCACCGGATCGTCGACGGTGGCGATGACGAAGCTTTCCCATTTCCCCTTCAGATCGGAGTCGTCAAGCTTGCCATTGGCTATCAAGGCATCGATCAACGAACTGTGCCCAAGCGTTCCAATAATGATCGGTTTCGTGCTGGCTGTCTTGTTCGTGTCGATCATCGGCTTCCGATCCGTCACCCGCTCGACATCCGCCTGCAGATCGCCGATCGCACGAATTACTCCCTTGTAGTCGGCGGCATCGTGCCACAGCTCGGTGGTCTTTCCCCTGGCTACCACCGGAAATGCATTCGCTGGCGTCGCCGATTCAACGACCATGTTCTGAGGGAGACCAAGTCCGGCAAGAACTTGACCGGCTCTCAGCAGGATCACCGCCAGCACCATGGATACGCGATGCACATTCAATTGGGGAAAAACTCCATGTTGCATTTCAATGCGTCCTTAAGTCTATCTGAAGATGAGTTGTGAAAATTGATACAGCCCCCTCCGCCAGGACTGCCACTCATGGGCCGTCTGCGGGGATTCATAGTAGTGTGTATTGATGCCGGCGGCTTTCAGCGCATCAACGTCAGCCTTGCCTTTGGCACCCATTCCACCGCTGACCTCCTGGCTGCCATAGCTGACAAATACGAGTTTAATCTTCTGTTTGAATTCATTCATGTCGGGAATATCGGACGGGGCGATGCTGCCGCCGCTGAAAATTCCGATGGCTGAAAACGTGTCGAGGTTGGCCAACGTGATGGACCGCGTCTGCATGCCCCCCATGGACAGCCCCGCCATAACGCGATGGGGTTGATCGGCCATGGTCCGATAGGTTGCATCGATGTACGGTATGAGATCTTCAATAAGCACATGGGCAAACGCATCAAAGTTGAACTTGCGTCCTCCCGGTCCGTCGATTGCGCGCGACAAAGCGGATTCCTTCACCTCGGTGGGAGGACCGAAGGGGTTGGGAGCGCCGATGTTTCCATTGTCCATGACGATGATGAAAGGCGTCGCCTTGCCCTCGGCAATCAGGTTGTCCATGATGAGTCCGACATGGCCCTGGTTGCTCCATCCGGTTTCGTTTTCGCCCATGCCATGCTGCAAATAGAGCACGGGATATCGTTTGGATGCGTCCTGTTCATAGCCGGGCGGGGTGTAGACGCGACAGTGCCGTACCGAGTCCGTGGTCTTGGAAAAGTAGAGGACATCCCGCACCTGGCCATGCGGCACATTCTTCAAGGCATAGAAATCCTGATCATGGGCCGGAACCTCAACACCGCTGCCCCAGCGACCGGCACCGTAAAAGTACATGCTTCCGGGATCCGGGACAAAGGCACCGTCGATGACGAGCTGGTAATAGTGAAACCCCTCGTCTTGCGGATTCGAGTCGCCTGTCCATACCCCTTTTTCGTCTTTGGTCATTGGATATTTAACGCCCCCGATATCGAGTAGGACGCTATGGGCCTCCGGAGCCTCAATCCGGGCCCGCACCCTCCCCTCGGAATTGACCTGCGGATATTCACGGCCCTGCTGATTGCAGGACGAAGGATTGAAGTCGTCGAGCGGGCTTGCCTGAATACATCCAACGGCCGAAGACAAAGCCACCGCGGCGTAGAAAATACTTCTGCCTTTCACTGCAACCTCCCTGTTTTCATATTCCCATGCTTCATTTTGTGAACAATTCCAGATTCACGGATTCAACCAGCATGCGATAGCCCTCGTCGCTCAGATGCAGGTGGTCGCCGCAGTCGGCCGTCGGCAACAGGTTTTCGGGCTTGGCGGGATCGCGCACCACGGCATCCCAATCAAATACGGCATCGAAGGCGCCGCTGGTCCGGATCCATTCGTTTGCCTTCTGGCGTTCCGCTTCCACCTCGGGCTTGTAATAGAATGAATCGCCGCAGGGCGTAATGGTTACGCCATAAACCCTGAGACCACAATCGCAGGCCCGGGCAATGATCTGTTTGTAGGAAAGAATCAATTCCTCGGCCGTGGTCTTTCCTCCCCCCAGGTCGTTGATTCCCTCCATAACAATCAGCCACCGGGCCCCGGGCTGCGAAATCACATCACGTTCCAGTCGTTGCAGCGCGGTTTGTCCAATTCCACCGCGCCACAGTGCATTGCCACCAATGCCCTGGTTCAAAACTGCAATGTCAGCGGTTTTTGAATTCTTCCGCAACCGCTGCGCCAGCAGGTCCGGCCACCGGCGGTTTTCCCCTTCGGTCGATCCCTTGCCGTCGGTAATTGAATCTCCTAGACAGACCAGCGCTGCGCCGGATGCGGGGGCGAGTACATCCACGCCGCCCAGATAGTACCAGCACGTACTCCGCTCCGCGGAGGACAGTTCCTTCGCGTCAGCCTTGTCGCCCTTTTCAAGGAAGGCATACTCTCCCCGTGCACTGCGATGACCCGAAATCTTTTTTGTCGCGTCGTCCACATGCATCGTCACAACGAGATCGGCACCCGCCGGCAGATCAAAATCGACCGGATCGGAAACCATCAAAACGCCATATGGAATCGTTACGTCCGCGTTGCCGTTGAACGTCACTGGCTTCAGTGTTCTGGCCTGGATTTTGTCATCCTTATCGCAGAGGGCCACGTTGACTTCGCTGATTTTGAGATCGTCGCTCCAATCGGCGAACGCATTGGAGAGCCGCACGCGCAGTTGCTTGCCGCCGATCGATACATGCACCACTTGGCGAATGGTGGTATCGTCCAACGATGCGAAATCTTCGGGAACAAGCTTGTGCTCCACCTCCTGCACCGACGCGCTCCAGGTACCCACCCATTTCATCGAGCCCCCGGCATGTGCCGTGCAGACCGCCAGCGTGAAAACCGACAGTATCAGACCAATTCGCAACAGCCTCCAACTCGTTATTCCGTGCTTCATATCCAGTTTCCTTTGCTTCAGCGAGTGACGGGAGATTACAGGATGCAAAGACTGAAAATACCGCATGTGGCAAATTCATCAACCGCGAAAAATGAATGCAACATACCGACTTATGAAACTCCTTTCCGTCTGAACTTCCACGTCCGGCGGGAGTGTTGACAGCCATCGGTATCCGATGGTGATCCATGGCGGACGGCAAAACACACGGGGTTTCAAAACAGCCAATTCCGAGTTCAACATTCACGATACCCAAGGCCATGGGTGAGGCGTATATCTATTCGTTGTATTTTTGGATTTCGTCCGTTTCAGCACTGCCATGTGGAAAAAGAAACGGAATTCATAAACAAAAAAAAGGAGAGGTAATGAAAAAAACAGTACTACATTTGGTAACCGCGTGGTTGGTTGCCGGATCGGGTGCGGCGTTGGCCGTGGACTATACCTACGATGGCGCCACGAACAGCTACGATCTTGGCTCTGGCGATACGCTAACCTTCGATGTCGCAAGCGGTAGTGGCTCAATAGCAGGCGGAACGATCGCGGGAACTTCGGCCACCGTGGTAAAGACCGGCGACGGTGAGATGCAATGGGGTGCTGGATATCCCACGCGCCAAACCATTTCACTGGATGCCGACAGTCTCATCGATGTGCAGGCGGGGAAACTGAGAAACGAATGGGGCACAGGGGATAGCGGCGAATATGATAACAACTACGCGACGTTGAACATCGCCGACGGGGCAATGTTCGATGTATGGGACACCAGCACCACAAAAATGGGTGCTCTCACCGGCAACGGCATGCTAACAAAAACCTTTGGTTGGGGCACATCGACGTTCATTGTTGGACAGGGTGATGGCTCGGGCACGTTCGCGGGCACCATCACCAACACCGCGGCAACGCTAGCCCTGACCAAGATCGGAAATGGTACGCAAACCCTGACCGGGATCAACTCCTACAACGGCGCCACGACCATCAACGGCGGCACGTTGGAAGTTGCCGGGAGCGGTTCCATCTCCACCACCCCGCGGATCTATGTCAACGATGGAACCTTTACCGTATCGGGGTCGGTCACGGCGACGGGCGCGAATTATTGGGACGGAGGCGTGAGTATGGCGTCCGCCTCATGGGACGGCGTCAATGGCAGCGGCAACGGCAGTAACGGTGGCACCGCCACCCTGAATCTTGATGGTGGCACCCTTTCCACGCTGTATGTTTATAGTGAAGATCGCGTGGATGACATGGGAACGCCTGATGATACCAGCGATGACGTTACCTATACAAAGGGAACATCGGTGGTCAACTTCAACGGAGGAACCCTGCAGGCGATGGGCAATCGCGACGTTTCGTGGTCCGCCTTGCTTCAGAACATCACCACCGCGAATGTCAAGGCTGGCGGCGCCATCTTCGATTCGAACGGCTATAATATCTTCGTCGGGCAAAACCTTCTTGAAGACGTTGGCTCCACGGGCGGCGGCCTGACGAAGAACGGTGCAGGCCAGCTCGAAATCGGCGGAAGGAACACCTTCACGGGAGAAGTGATCGTCAACGAAGGCACGCTGTTTGCCAGCGCAGGGAACGCTCCCAACAACGGGGCATTCAGCTACGCCAGCGGCATCACCGTGAACAATGGAGCCACCCTCCGTTCCAACGGCAACTCCCTGTTCGGCTATGATGGATCCCAGGCGAAAGCCATCACCATAAACGGCGGCACAGCGATCGCCAAGGATGGCGACGTGAATGTCGGACTGGTCACCCTCAACGGGGGCGAGTTGGCCAACGAAGGAGGATTGAACGGTTGGGGTTCTTGGAACTTCGGTCGCGCCGCCGACAAGAAATTGCATGTGACGGACGACGCAACCGTATCCGCAGTCGAGGTTGGCTTCCACAACGGGGCCGACATCGAAGTCGACGCCGGCAAGAATCTGGATTTCACCGGCACCATAACCGATAGCAACGATGGCCAATCCGCCGTCATTAAAAACGGTGACGGTACGTTGACTCTCGCAGGAAACAACACGTATTCAGGAGCAACCACCGTCAACGCGGGCATGCTTCTCGTTAACGGATCGATCTCCAACAGCTCCGTCAGCGTCGCCTCCGGCGCGACCGTCGGCGGCAACGGAACGATTGGTGGAAACCTGTCTCTGGCTTCGGGTGCATTGCTTGCATTCGGCAGCTCCGACACCCTGGCCGTACTGGGTTCTCTTGGCCTGGACAACAGCTTTGGTGTTGACGACCTCGACGTAGCTGACTGGAACAGCGTCACCAATGGAACCTACATCTTGATCGATACCACCGGCGACTTCTCAAACATCCAGAACTTCGGATCCGCCAATGCCTACGACATCGGCGGTGGACGGTCGGCCTACTTCCAAAACGGTAGTCTTGAACTGGTCGTCGTCCCGGAACCGGCCACGATCGGGATGGTTTCGGTATTCGGTTTCGGAATCTTGTTCGTTCGTCGCCGTTTGATGATGTAGCACAAGCCTTCGAACTGAAGGTCGTTGAGTCTGCCGATTCAACGACCAAGATAACGGGGAGCCCTCAAGGTTCCCCGTATTTTTTCGATTTTCTTTGCGGTCTCCGCAACTCTGTGCGGTTATCGGCTAACGAAAGAAAAGGACTCGGAGGAACTTCTGCCATGAACAACAATGGACTTCAACTTTTGGCCCTGGCTTTCGGAGGTTTTCTTTGCTACGCCCATGCCCAGAACCCGCTGATCATGAACCAGTTTACGGCCGACCCGACGGCGCGAGTCTTCGATGGAAGGATATATGTCTACCCCTCCCACGATATTTCCCCGCCGTCAGGTGCGCGCACGAACTGGTTTTGCATGGAGGACTATCACGTCTTCTCGTCGGAAAACCTGATGGACTGGACGGATCACGGCGTCATTGTCAGCCAAACCAACGTACCTTGGGTGGATGCATCGACCTACAGCATGTGGGCACCGGATTGCATCTGCAAAAACGGCAAATACTATTTCTATTTTCCGGCCAATAACAAGTCGGGTGAATTTTCCATCGGAGTGGCCATTTCGGAGACACCCCATGGCCCCTTCAAGCCGGAAGCCAAGCCGATTGAAGGCGTGCGCGGAATCGACCCGTGCGTGCTCATCGATAAGGATGGCCAAGCCTATCTCTACTATTCCCAAGGCAAGATTTTCGTGGCCAAACTGAAGGAAGACATGCTCGAATTGGATTCGGAGCCGGAGGTGATCGACCATCTGCCCACGCAAGGTCTTCTGGAGGGCCCTTTTGTCTTCGAACACAATGGCATCTACTATTTGACCTATCCGCATGTGGAAAACACCATCGAGCGCCTCGAATACGCCACCGGCAAAAGCCCGACGGGTCCCTTCAAACCACGGGGCGTCATTCTGGATGAATCCATCAGCGGTTGCTGGACGGTCCACCACTCCATTGTGGAATACAAAGACCAGTGGTATCTGTTCTACCACGACCGGGACCTCTCCCCGGAAGACGATAAACGGCGATCGATACGGGCCGACCGTCTGTTTTTCGAAAAGGACGGCGACATCAAAAAGGTGATCCCCACCCTGCGCGGCATCGGAACAGCCGACGCCAAGTCCACGCTGCAGATCGACCGCTACAGCGACATCGGCAACAACGGTGCAACCGTAACATTCCTCGACAACGCAAACCGTCATGCGGGATGGAAAACGGTTTTCTCTGCAAGCCGCGCCTGGGTTCGCTTCAACCGGGTCGACTTCGGGAACGCCGAATTAAAGTCGGTCAACGTTCGCATGCGTTCATCAACGGGCGGAACCCTTGAAATCCGGCGCGACAAGAAAAACGGCCCATTGATTGCGGAGGTTAAAATCGAAAAAGGGTCCGAGTGGCAAACCGTAAAGGCACCGCTGCGCAGCGCTCCATCCGGTGTGCATGATCTATTCATCACCCAGCGCCGCAAACAGGATGTCGAGATCGACTGGATCCGCTTCGAATAAGGAATGTCCACAAGGTCCATGCTGAGTACGAAACCCACGGAAACACTATCCGGGAAGGCGAGACGCCTGCGATACATGCCCGATCTGTCTATGGTGCATAGCACGTGCCTCCCAACAGGGGGCGCGCCCTTCCTTTGCAAGCAGAGAGGCCCGCACTACAACCGCGGGGAAAAACTGCAAACCATGCCGTTCCGGTCCTTGTTCTTCTTGCGCCTTTTACGGCTATCTACACCACATTGAATTCCCGCCCAGCGTACCGATAATCATCGGTTGCCTGCAGTCGGTCTTCCTAGTAGCAATCAACGGTTTTCGATCGGTCACGCGCTCGTTGTCCGCTTGCAGATCCGAAATGGCGAGGACGACAAGATGGCGGCGATACCAATACCGCCCACAGCATGCAGACTTTGCATAGAGTGCCGGAGGATTCAAAATCCCGAGTCTGCTTTTTCGGAAAGCCAGCGGTTCTTTACTGCATCGGAAAAATCCGTCTCCGTGAGCCACTGTTTTGCGGCATCGGGATCCCACGCCAGCCAGGTGCGGAAGCATGCATGCACCCGTTTTTCGCGCGCCACGGGATCCGCCGTTTTCAGCGCCAGGCGGGCCCCCGCGCCGGGGTTCCAAATCCGGACAGCCTCGACATACGTTTCAATCGAACTTTCGCGCAATCCGCCGGGAAGAAGCTGATCCACCCTCTGGCCCGCAGCCTCGGGAAATACCGGCACATAGATGTTCAGGATTTTCGCCACGCCCTGCTGCTGCAGCGCCACGTCCTGAACATTGGTGATCCACGACAACGCCTGCTCCGGATCCTGGGTGGCCCATCGCGTCACGGCCGCCAGCACGGCCCGCTGCCTCAGCTCGGGCGGCGAGAGCTTACGCGCAAAATCGGCGGCAGCGACAGGATCCACATCCGCCCACGACTCCGCCACCGTGGCCAGAGCCGTTTGCCTGTCCGCCTCGACGGGCAACTCCTCGGCCCATTGGATCGCACTGGCAGCATCCGTCGCCGCCCAGTCCCCGGCCACGTTGATAATCAAGGCATTCCGGGTGCCGCCGGGTGGAAGATTGCGTACGGTTGAAGCAATGCCCGCCGGATCCAAATGCACCCAGATAAAATAAATGTTGTGAAGCGCTCCATCCTTGGGAAACCCTACCGGCAATGCGTCCACCCACTCAAGGACCGCCTTCACATCCTGCCGGGTCCACTCCTCGACCAGGATTTGCACGGTCTCGGTGCGCGCGCGGCCGGGGCTCATCTTCAGGGCGGCAGCGGCTACGGCCTGAATATCCTGCCTGGCATACAGGGGAACCACACCGCGAAGCGATTCTTCCTTGATCATGCCTTCGGGCATTTTCGAGATGTACGCGAACGCTTCGGCCGGGGCAAGCTCGCCCCAGCGCTTGAGCACCGACTCCGTCAGCACTACCCGTTCCCGCATCTCTTCCAGATTCTCGGCCGTCTTGATCGCATCAGGAATCTCGGACAGAGCCAGCGTCTTGCCCAGCGTGACCAGCGCAGTGAGCTTGTCGTCGATTTTGTTTTCCGCGCAGGCCTTTTCGACCCTGACCGCGAGGCCTTGAGGCAAACTGTTGGTGTCCGTCCCGGCGGCCGTTGCCGTCAACAGCAGGGATGGCAGAATGGCGAAGCAGACAAAGCCGTGAATCACTCGCGGTGTAATCATATTGAAATCGGTCCTTTTTTGCCGCCGTCAACCCGGCGGCGATTTAATTGCATGATATTGAACGACTGAAAGAGCATGGAGAGAGGCGCACTTTATTCTTCAAATGCTTGCCCCTCTGCCGAATACGCGGAAACATTATTTACTTCATTGATGGCGCGGGTACGAAGTTCCCCGGGCGGAAAGGCTTCCGCCCAGATCAGGGCCGCCGCCGCGTCCTGCTGTGCCCACTGGTGCAGCACGCTGATGGCCGCCTCGCACATAAGTGGTCCCGGCGACATATTCAGGACTACCAATCCCGCCGCTCTGACCGGATTCGACTGCGACTCAACGACGGCAATGCGTTGCAGCAATCGATCCCGTTGCTCGCCCTCTGGCTTGGCCAATGCCCAGTCACTGGCAGCCTGCACGTCCTGCTCGGCCCACTGTTGCGCCAGATTATCCAACAGATTTTGCGCCACACTGTTGGTGCCACCGCCCAGGCAATCCTCGGCGAGGGCCACCGCCGCCTCCACATCGGTTTGCGCCAGCTCCGGACACACGATTTCCGCAATGGCGATACGTTGATTGCCGTCCGGCGCATTCAGCAACCAGTTCGATGCCTCCTCAGGGAAGGTCCTGGCCCATTCCCTATTCTTATCCAGATCCTGTGAGTTAACGGGGCTTCCCGGATTTTCAAACACCGGATCATCGGCAACCTGGTAAATGACGCGGCTTTCCTTGACCCGTTGGACCGGCACGTCATGCCTTGGTTCGCGCGACGAGGCCGCAGAAGTCGCCTCATCCGCAACGGAAACCGGATTTTTTACCGCAGGAACGGGCGAGGTTTCCTCCTGCAGATTCGAGGAAATGTGGGCCAGCAACCAACCTGCCACGACGCCCAGCAGACAGACCAACAACGTAAACCATGTGCGATTCATTCTCATACTATTCCTATCTCATTTAATAACAAACACGCAGATACCCTTGGCGTTGTCCAGTTATCTTTGCTGCTTTGTGGAGGAAGGGTTGCACGCGGCAACAGGATTCTCCTGTTGCCGCAGGATGTTTAATCGATTCCCATCCTCTAAGGTGCCTGAATCCCCCATTGCTGGTTTTGGCCGCCAACCCACTGCCACAGCTGAACCTTCGCGCCGTCCGCTGTGGAGATTTCGCTCACGTCCAGACAGGAGCCCGTCGCGCAATTCGGAGTGATCCGATAGTAGCCGCTGTCGGTCGCCGTGATCTGGAACAGTTGCATGGAGCCGCCCCAGTAATCCCAGAGCTCCACCTTGGTTCCATTGGCGGTGTCACCGTCATAGATGTCCAGGGCTTTGCCGCTCTGCACGCCGATGATCTTGTAGTTGCCGTCGCCGGTGTCGGTCAGGGTCCACTTCTGGTTCGCCCCGCCACCGTAGCTCCACTGGATGATCTCGGTGCCGTTGGTGGTCTGCGCACCGTAAGCATCCATCGCCTTGTCGCTGTGCCGGGCAACGAGTTTGTACGTGCCGTCAACAAGATCGCCACCGACTTCGGTAATCGACCATTGCTGAGCAGCGGCTCCAGTATAGGTATACTCATACGAATTGTGCTCCACCTTGGGCGGATTACTGTCGGATGGTTGCTGGGGACTGCCGTCACCGGCAGAAAAGAGACGATAATTGCCGTTTTCAGTCGGCAGCATAATGAAACATGAGCTACCGCTGGCGGCCCACCACCACGGCGAAAGATGCAACAATCCCTTGCTGTCATCCCAACTGTTCCCTGAGAGAGGACTGACCTGATACTGGCCGCCGCCAATGTGTCGCAGGTTCCACTTCTGACTGTCTGCGGCGGAGGGAGCAACCGTGATGATATTGTTGTCGTCGTCCAGATCCATGGCCAGACCACTGTCTACGTTCACGAATTTATACGTCCCATCGGCCAGAATGCCTGTGGATGCCGGAGAGAGTTCGATCCAGTTCAGATTGAATCCGGCCGCCAGAGCATTGATCCGCAGCCGCTGCTGACCCGGAGCCAGAAAGACGCTCTTTGTGACCGTCTGCCATGCCTGCCAATTGCCGCTATTTGGCAACGTCCATTCGCCGGTCAAATCCACTCCGTCCGTGGACTGGTTGTCGGTATACGCAAGCACCTGCACGCGTCCGGCACTTGTGCCTGCCACGCGCAAACGAAGATCATACATGCCCGCAGCGGGAACCTTCAGGGTGTATTCCAGCCAATCTCCGGCGGCAATCCAACCCACGTTATAGCCGCCTCCGTCATCCGAAGTCCCCTCGATGCCCACGGTCTCATCCGTGCGGTATTGTCCGCCGGGGTTGTAGGTGTAGCTGTTGTGGTAGGCGACGTTTTTACCGCCGTTATCGAAGTTCTCTGCCTCGATGCGCAGCGTGCCGCTCAGGGTATTGTCGTTATAGTCCGGCGTGGTCCACAGGAAGCCGTTGTTGCCATAAGCACTGCGGCCCGACACCGGAAAGGTGCCGTAATCGGGGGTCCAGGACAAACCGGAGTTCATCACCCGGTTCATGTAGGCGTCCGCCCGGGTGACATCATCGGAAACGCCTCCTGGCGGAACATAGCAGAAGGTGAGCCATGAAACGCCGAGGCGTTCCAATCCCGCCACCATTTCGACATCAAGACCGCCGAGTCCCCCGCCCCAGCTACCCGTGCTGAACTCGGTCATCATGCAGGGGTACCCCGCATTGATCAGCCCATCCACGGCCGTGATCGTGTTGTTCGCGCCCGCGTAGCCATGGAAGCCCACCGCAATGTTGTTCCAGGTTACGTCCTCGGTGCCGAAAATGGCCTTGTTGAACGCATGAATATCCGTCAAGGCGGCGTCGGTTCCTCCTGTGCCTCCCAACACGGAATACGAAAAGAGCAACACCGGTGTGTCGGGCGCGTACTGCCGGATGGTATTGTAAACATCAATCTCCATGTCCATCACCCCGGCCGGGCTTATACCGGTTAAATACGATGGCCCCCAAGCCATCGGCTCATTATGGATCTCGAAGATCACATGCGTCTCGTTCGCGTAGCGCGGCGCATAGAATTTCCAGAAATCAATGGCGTATTGATAATTGTTATTCCCGTTGTTTGCGCCATTGCCAATGGTGATCGTCAGATAAAGGCCCAGGTCTCGCGTGGCCTGCACGACGCGATCAATTCGGTCCGCCGCGTAGCCGGGCGCGGTGCTCCCCGAATCCGGGTAGTTTTTGTCGAAGCACTCCGCATAGATATGCACGGCGTTGAAACCGAGATCCTTCATCTTTGCAATCTCATCGTAGGGTGCCGGATCTCCCCATTCCGAGGAGGTGTAGGGGCCGCGCAACAACTGGCCGTTATCGGCAACAAAAGTGGTGTGATCTGCATTAAGCGTCGGGCGCCCGCGGGCGCCGAAGGTGACTTGTGATGTCGCAATGACACATGCCAGTACGGCAATAAAACGCTTCGCGTTGTTCCTCGGTCTGACTTCCTTTATCCGTGTTGTCATCTGTATCTCCTGCTGTACATCATGATTCAATACCGTCGTCTTGCCGAAACACGGCAACGGAAAAACCCGCCGCCGTGTTCCGTTTTCCTGTCCACCTTAAGGCGCTTGCGGCGCCCATTGCTGGTTTTGGCCACCAACCCACTGCCACAGGTGAACCTTCGCGCCGTCCGCCGTGGAAATTCCGCTCACGTCCAGACAGGAGCCCGTCGCACAATTCGGAGTGATCCGATAGTAGCCGCTGTCGGTCGCCGTGAACTTAAACAGTTGCATGGGGCCGCCCCAGAAGTCCCAAAGCTCCACCTTGGTTCCATTGGCTGTGTCACCGGCGTAGATATCCAGAGCCTTGCCGCTCTGGACCCCGATGATCTTGTAGTTGCCGCCGCCGGTGTCGGTTACGTCCCACTTCTGGTTCGCGCCGCCGCCGTAGCTCCACTGGATGATCTGGGTGCCGTTGGTGGTCCGCCCGCCGTAGGCATCCATCGCCTTGCCGCTGTGCCGGGCGACGAGCTTGTAGGTGCCGTTGGCCACCGTGCCGCTGCTGCTGTCCTGCACAAAGGTGGTTACACTCTGTCCGGGCAGGGTTGCGCTGAAGCTGCCGGACGAAACGCCGATGCTGCCGACATTCGCCAAGCTTTCGTTGCCGGAGGTGCGGTAGGCGCTGAAGGAGGAGGCGGTGCCGTTCTGGATGGAAAATTGCTGGGTGACGGATCCGCTGCCTGTGTTCACCGCCACGATCACCGTTTCGCCGTTGACTCGGTAGGCGGTGACATAGACGCTGTCGGAAGGATTGTAGTCGGCCGAGACCCGGGTCGAGCCGGGCCGGATCCATTTTGCGAACTGGCCGATCGTGTAGCCGTTCTTGTAGATTGTGCCGTCGCTGTTGACCAGGTTGGCGTTCTCGTCGTAGTCGGCGACCCACCACCAGAAATAGGCGCTGAACCAATTGTTCATAGCATCGCTGATTTCCTTGGCAATCAGCATGCAGTTGCCCATGTCGGACCGGGCGTTATCGATGTAGTGCTCCGTCATCCAAACGTGCTTGCCTTTGTAAAGCGCGTTCGCATGCACATAGTTCCCGTTCCCGTAGAAGTGGCCGCCAGCAATTGAAACGTGGCTCGCCGCAACGGAGTCATTGAGCGTGGGGTCGGTTAAGTCGTCGTTGAAGTTGAGCGACTCCGCCATAACAACGGGTTTGCCGATGTTTTGCGCGTAGTCCCTGCAAAAAACCCGTATCTGTTCCCCGTTCCAGACGCAGCTTTCGTAGTCCGGATCCCAGTCGGGTTCGTTCTGGACCGAAACGTAGTCCAGTCCGATGCTGTCGGCGGCGTCCTTGAGATAGTTGGCATAGTTGCCATACTGGTCGGTTCGCAGAGATCCATGAACAACATTGCCATTGTCCTTCATGTACGCGGGCGGCGACCACGGAGTTCCCAGAACCTTGGCACCATATGCGTGTGCCGCAGAGGCGTTGGCCGTCTCGTCACCCCAATACTTGTTTGGATCGATGCGGATACGCAGCAGCGACATGCCCAGCGTGTCGTAAAGCGCATTGTTCTTTATGTCGGACAGCTTCCCTGACCACGCGCTGGAGAAGCCGAAGCCGTCGATCGTCTGCTGGTCGGAACTGATGTCGATCGTGCAGGTTCCGGCCTGAAGCGTGGTTGCCAAAGCGCCTGCCGCCACGATGACGGCTAGGGCACGAACAGGCCCGGAAGAGTGTTGCTTTCTGACTGTCATTGATTTTCCCTTTTTTTGTTAATTTGTTTTCTCTGAGGAAATCCTTCGGATTCGGATCAAAACGCCGAAGGCATTCCGGTAGAACCGAAAGAGTTCATCGCGTTCTTCCATCCACGTCATTCATCAATGTGGTTTCATCGTCACTCTCCCTTCCTTGCGTCTTAGGTTGATTGGGTATGCGAGGTTCGTTTTCGACCGTGCAGTCATTGCGCTGTGCCAACGACTCCAATACCACCATCCTGCCGGTTAAGGTGTTTGGGGAGCCCACTGCTGGTTGCTGCCGCCGAGCCACTGCCAGAGATGGACCACCGCGCCGTCCGCCGTGGAGACTCCGCTCACGTCCAGACAGGAGTCGGTCGCGCAATTCGGCGTGATCCGATAGTAACCGCCATCGGTCGCCGTGAACTTATACAGCTGCATGGGGCCGCCCCAGAAGTCCCAGAGTTCCACCTTGGTTCCATTGGCTGTGTCCCCGGCGTAGATGTCCAGGGCCTTGCCGCTCTGCACGCCGATGATCTTGCAGTTGCCGTCGCCGGTGTCGGTCACGGTCCACTTCTGGTTGGCGCCGCCGCCATAGCTCCACTGGATGATCTGGGTGCCGTTGGTGGTCTGCGCACCGTAGGCGTCCAACGCCTTGCCGCTGTGCCGGGCGACGAGCTTGTAGGTGCCGTTGGCCACCGTGTCGTCATCGTTTTCGATCACAACCGATGATACCTGATCGTTGGCGCTGATTGATCCGAACTCGGATGTGTCCGAGGTCAGCGTCCAGGACGTCCCTCCGAAGTTGTCGTCCGCATACATGGTCACGGTATAGCCGCCGGCAATCCTGACCGAGGACGCCCAATCGTCGGGCATACCCAACGCCGCAAGCTGGTCTGTGGTGTAACGACCCGCACTCACTGACTGGCTGGCCGCTCCGCCGTAGTTATAATCCTGATAAAAGGTCACACTACGGGGTGATATAGGATCGTAGGGCCCTACATAATCGAGCTTCAGAAAAGGAATGACGTATTCCGCCAGAAAGAGCGCATCCGACGGGCCGTGGTCTCCCTCGATGTCTGCCCACGCATCAAGCAGCACAGCATCGTTTTCATCCTTCCAGACCCGGTGCGTCCATTGGTTGGTAATGCCCTCGATGGTCTCCGTGGTCGTGGATGTCGGATCGGGGTCTAAACCAAGAACATTACTCCACTGCATGATGGACTCGAGATGGTTGGTATAGTTGACAAGCTCATCGGCCGTACCATGCCAAAGCTGGACGCGGGGGCGCGGTCCCGAATATTCCGGATAACAGGCCCGGGCGAGATCTCCCCATTCCTGCGCAGTATGTTCAATCGGAGCCCAGGCCCCTCCAATTGGCACGCCCGCTAACGCGGCGCCGGCCTTGAACATGTCGGGATAAACCCCAAGCATCGCTTGTGTCATCATGCCGCCGCAGGAATCTCCGGTCACATAAACCCGGTCCGCATTCGCGTGATACGTGCTGATCGCATACTGCACCATCTGGGCAATGGCATGGGTCTCGCCGCCGCCATCATGCGTGAGGGACTTCGTCGAGCCATAGTCCCAGCAGTCGGAACTTCGCTCCGGGACGACCATCATGAAGCCATACTGATCCGCAGCCGCCACAATGCCTCCCCATTCCGCCTGGGGAAAAACGCTGCTGGCAGTCCCTCCCCAATAATGAAGGAGCACCAGAATCGGAGGATTTTCAACCACAGAGTCCGGCACGTAGACATACATACTGACATTCGTCGGCAC
>JBNKSB010000221.1:0-2442 GCA_050297095.1 Pontiella sp.
CGCGGTCCGGCCGAGCTCCGTTCCCTAGTGCTCGAAAAGGCCCGGAAAATCGTCCATTCCCACACCTAGGGCACATTCTTGAAACACTCCTGACATAGGGTTGTCAGTCGCCTGTGCGATAACCCTTTCCGTCCGACGGGATAGCCCGTCATTGATTGGAAACCTAATGAAAGGAACATGTCATGAGCGAAGAAAAACAAGAGTGCTGCACAACGCCGGGAACCATCGGCTGGAACGAACTGATTACCCCCAACAAAGCCGCCAGCATGGAATTCTACTCCAAGCTGTTCGGCTGGGACGCCGAGCACATGGAGCTGCCGGAGGGGAAAAACTATACTCTGTTCAAGCTGGGTGAGCGTCCGGTCGCCGGATGCTACGAGCCGGACGGGGAGGCTTCGGTGCCTCCGATGTGGATGAGCTACATCAACGTCGAAGATCTGGATGCAGCCGTCGAAAAAGCCAAAGCGCTTGGCGCGACGGTCTGCAAGGAACGGGTGGATATTCCGATGGGCAGCTTCGTCATCATTGCCGATCCGCAGGGCGCGGTCATTGCCTTCTGGCAGGGCAATGGGGATTGCGGCTAGGAGCCATTCCGGCGTCGAGGAAAGGCGGCCAATCGGCCGCCTTGTTTGTTTCTAGTGCGCCGGGCGCGCCGGGTATTCGACGCCGTATTGGCCGGGTCGGTCCGTATCCTTCGGTAATCGGCATTAAGGGGTGTTTTTTAGGGACTCGGTATTCGGAGGCGGAACTTCAATCCCTCGTGATATCGTGGCCCTGATGCTGGCTTTCGATCCAGAGCAGGTCGTCGGCGGTGGGGACCCGGCCATGCGTGCGCTCGAAATCGGTGATGATGTCGCGGAAGTCGGCGGCATATTCCTGGATCAGTTCCAGCTCGTTGCCGCTCAGCCGGCGAAAGGCCTCGGCCTGAGTCAGGATTTCATCCCGTGTCGTGTTCTCTTTCATAGTATCACCCATGCCCCCGTTGAAGCTTAATTCATGCCATAATCGATGCATGTTTGCAGACCGCACACGATTTAGCAATGACATGCCAATAGTAAACCGGCATTTGAAAACTCATTTCCTCAAGCCGCTAACCGCTTGGATCGGACCATTCCGGCAACGGTTGTTTTGGAGACTGGGGGCGAGCGCCATCAGGTGGAGTGTCGTCCTTTAGAGGTCGGGCGGCATCGATGATACCGCCGAATATCCCTCAAAGAGATTGTGAACAAGATCGCCAAGGGTTTCTTTGCGTTCTCTGTACCTCAGCCAGATACAATAGCCAATAGCCGTTAGCCATTGGTCCGAAGCCAATCTTAAAACTATGCACATGCACTCTTGCATAAGAGGCCAACGGGGCGTAGGTTGCGGGCTTCTTTCGGTGGCATGAATCAGGCGTGATCGAGAAAGCGCTCTATTCCTTTGCTCCGGCTCCTGTTCCGGCATGGAACAAAACCTCTGTATTGCCGCTGCGCATATTCCCTGGATCGGAATGCTTTTCAAAGCTCGCAGTCCGCAAGATTCAATGACCTGCCGGAACACGTTGAAATTCGAACACATACGCCATAAACCGCCGCAAAAGCTACTGAAGGAACGCAACCTGCTGATTGCCTGCAGCCCGCTTCGTAGCCACGTCAACCTCTCCACCATCATCCGCACGGCCGGTTGCTGTGGGGTGCGCGAAATCATTGCCACTGGCAATGTCAAACTCGTCGACCGCGTTGCCCGCGCCGGCGCGGAACATGTGTTGCTCACCATCCGGAACAGCTTGCCGCCCGTGCTCAAAAAGCTCAAGCAGGACGGTTATGCCTTGGTCGGGCTAGAGCAAACCACCCATTCCACGGTTCTATCGAGTTACGCATTTCCCGCCCGGACGGCCCTCGTGGTTGGGGCCGAGCGCGAAGGGCTGTCCGATGAATGCCTCGCCCTGCTTGATGCCGTGGTCGAAATCCCCGTTTGGGGCCTTCCTTTTTCCTACAACGTTGCCACTGCCACCTCCATGGCGATGTATGAATACTGCCGCCAATACCCGGATGGCTAATCCGGATTCAAAGAAGGAATATGATATGAACTGGTCCAACGTACACTTTATTGAATATCTCAACGCCGTCGACACCGCGCTAGAAACCGACTATGGCTCCGCGTCCGACATGGGCGAGCTCGAATCCATCTCCATGGCGCATCAGGAAAATACGCCTCCCGAAAAGATTGCCCACCGCCTCCGCGCTCCGCGCAAATAATCTATTCACCGCCTGCTTCACTATCAGGCAGAGGAGAAGGCGGCCAGTTCCTTGGCCGCCGAAGGTCTCGCAGGGATTTCTTTGACAGGATAACAGGATGGGCCGGATCTTCTTTTCGTTTTCTACCTTTCTGTCGAAGACCCTCGATCCTTCGGGACGGGGAATTGTTCCGGGTCATTCGGTGTTGGGCCGTGGCCAAGACCCA
>JBNKSB010000222.1:0-19007 GCA_050297095.1 Pontiella sp.
CCCGTTCACCTTCAATAGAAGCCATCAACGCAGTCTCCTCGCCGCAGACAAAAGCACCCGCGCCCTCCTTGATGTGCAAGTGCAGCGAGAAACCGCTCTCGAAAATATTATCGCCGAGAAATCCCCTCTCCTCCGCCTGTGCGATGGCAATCTTTAATCGGGCCACCGCCAGCGGATATTCGGCGCGGCAATAGATATACCCTTCGCTGGCACCGGTGGCAAAAGCCTGAATAGCCATGCCTTCCAGCACGGCATGCGGATCGCTTTCCAGTGTGCTCCGGTCCATGAAGGCCCCCGGATCGCCCTCGTCCGCATTGCAGATCACGTATTTCATTTCTCGCTTTTCCGCCAATGCAAATTTCCACTTAAGTCCAGTCGGAAATCCAGCGCCGCCTCGACCGCGCAGTCCCGCAGCCTGTACCGTTTCGCAAACAGCCATCGGATCATTCTTTTCCAATACCGCCTGAAGTGCCTCGTAGCCGTCGTTCGATAAATATTGGTCAATACTTTCCGGATCAATGCGACCGCAATTCCCCAGCACAATCCGCTGCTGTTTTCCCATCAGCACGGCACCATCGCCCTCGCATCCTTTGAACAACCAGGACGTTACCGGGGATCCTCCCAAGAGATGTTCCTTGATCACCTTGTCCAACTTGGCGGGATTCATGGAATGATAGAGGAATTCACTGCCCTCCTCATCGACAATCCGGACTTGCGGTTCGGCGTGGCACATGCCCAGGCACCCCATGATCCCCACCTGTGCATCGAGTTCCGCCTTTTTCAGTTTTTCATAAAGCGACCTGGAACCTGCGGCCATGTTGCAGGTACTCATACCGACGGAAATTTGGTATGTACTAGCCATTGCTTCCGTCCTCCAGAGTGTTGATTAACTCTCCAGCCAAGGTCCGATCCACCTTGGCGCTGATCTCGTCGTTGACCGCCACCACCGGCGCAAGCGAGCAACAACCAAGACAGGCCACCGATTCAAGCGTGTATTTCCCGTCCGCAGTGGTTTCGCCATCCTTGATCTGCAATCGCTTTTCGAGCGTTTCGGTCACCCCTTCAGCCCCGGCTACATGACAGGCCGTTCCATGGCACACCTTGATTATTTTTTCCCCGACCGGTTCAAGCCGGAACTGGGAATAGAAGGTTGCAACGCCATACAGCCGGGTTTCAGTCATGGCTGTTTTGGACGCAATGTGTTCGATCGCCTCGACCGGAATGTAGCGAAACTCGTTCTGAACCGCCTGAAGCAATGGAATCGCCATGTCCGGCCCGGATCCGACCCGATCAATCAAGCCCTCCACCTGTTTTTTAATATCGCATACACATCCCATATCAACCCCACTTGAATATACGTGCACAAACCGTTTATCAGATTAGCCTATCGACAATCGGGTTGGAAGGAATATTGGTGGCGATATCGGTGCGGGAACAAATTCAAGTGTTCAATGCGCCGATGATCCCAAGCCCCGTAAGAGTAAGCTTGGGGTCGACAACAGCCGGAACATCCCAATCCTTGAATATCCAGCCTGCATATCCGCCGGTGCAGCACACGGGCAAGTCTGGCGCCTTCAGATCCCCCCGCAAGGCCTCCAGGATTTCCCGCACCATGCCGCGATAGCCCAGCCGTGCGCCGATCTGCATAGCCTGCTTCGTATTGCGCCCCACTACCGCCTTTGTTTTCGACGGTTCCACATGGGGAAGCAAAGCGGTCTTTTCAGCAAGATAGTCAAACATAAGCGGGAGACCGGGACAGATGATTCCCCCTATGTATCCACGCGTGGAATGGACTACATCAAAGGTCAGTGCCGTCCCGAAATCGCAGACAACAGACGGCGTGCCAAAACGTCGGGCTGCCGCCGCGGCGTTAGCCAACCGGTCGGCACCAATCCGTTCGGGATTCGGATAGTCAACAGGGATGCCCAATTCCAGTTCGTGACTGACAAACAGCGGGTTCGGGAGACCTATAGCTTTGATCGCTTTTTTCCACCGGGCATTCACTGGAGGAACAACCGAGGCCACGACCACTTGGTCTACGGCCCTTCTCATGATCAAGCCCGCAATCTCATCCGGATTCCTGAAGCGTGAGGGGCAACGCCCCACCCCGCTCACTTTTCCGTTGCGAAAATAGCCAATGGAAGTGCTGGTATTTCCGATGTCTATAACCAGCGTTGTCATACAAAGTCGAGGGCAAGGTCGATGGAAGGTGCCGAATGCGTCAAGGCCCCGACCGATATCGCGTCGACCCCGGTTTGGGCAACATCATAGATGGTTCCCAAGTTGATTCCGCCGGATGCTTCAGAGCGGCAAATGCCCTTGCAAAGCGCAACGCATTCGCGCAACACCTTTGGCGGCATGTTGTCGAGCAACACCCAGTCGGGCTTGGTTTCCAATGCTTCCTTAAGCTGTGCAACGGTATCGACTTCGACCTCGATCTTCAATTCGGGATATTTTCCCCGGGCAGCTGCGACGGCCTCGCCCACACCAATTCCATGCGTCTTTTCCCACGAAGCCAAATGGTTGTCCTTGATCAGCACGGCATCGAACAGACCATAGCGGTGGTTTACGCCACCGCCGCAACGCACGGCATATTTTTCGAACGGTCGCAACAACGGTGTGGTCTTGCGGGTGCAAAGAATATCCACATCGGGATTGCCTGCCGCCTTCACGTATTCAGCGGTAACCGTGGCAACGCCGCACATGCGCTGGATAAAGTTGAGCGCCGTGCGCTCCGCGGTCAAAATGCTTTTGGCCGACCCTCGAATCGTCAGCACGTTGGTTCCGCCTTCTACCGGAGAGCCATCGGCCACCAGTTCGTCTACAGCCAGGCTTGAATTGGTTTGCAGGAAAACCTCCCGAGCCACGGCAACGCCGGAAACAACACATTTTTCACGTGCCACCAAATGGGCCTCGGCCAATGCTTCTGATGGAACAAGTGATTCAGAGGTGACATCCACTCCCACATCGCCTAGATCTTCGCGCAGAGCAAGCTTGATGGATTCCTGAACTTCCGGCCGGTCAAAAATATTCGGTAGATACATGGTTATTCCCCTTGGTTTTCTTGAACATCCTTCATAAAGCGCTTGCCCGACCCCATCAGGATGCTGATGGGCTTGAGCGCCTCGATATTTTCACAGCAAATTTTTATTGCGGCAGCAATCGGCACCGATAGCAAGGCGCCGACAATTCCCCACAACCACCCGAAGAAAACCAGCGAGAGCAGAATGACCACCGGGCTCAGGTTCAGGCTGTCGCCCATGATTTTCGGTTCAATCACATTGCCCATGGTCATCTGGATCAGTAGCAGGATGACAGCAACAACGATGGGCAGCCATAGCGACGGATAAAACTGCACGATAGCCAGAAGGATGGGAGGGAACGATGCAAGGATAGATCCAATGCTGGGAATGAAGTTGAGGAAGAAGGCCAGAGCACCCCAGGTTAGTGCAAACTCGACATGGAGCAAGGTCAACCCCAGCCAGACCAGCACGCCGGTTGTGCCGCTGATTGCCACCTTGACCACAAGGTACTGCCCGATCTGTCGGGATATGGACGCCGTCATTTGAGAAAACTTGGTGGCACGGTCAGGCGGAAACGCCCGTTCAACCTTGTAGCGGAAATAGGGTTTCCCCAGCAGCATGAACACGAGGAAAATCAAGACCAGCAAGAGCTTGCTGAGGAAATTACCCATCCACAGAGCTGTCGAAGTCGTCAGTTGGGCAAGCTTTGGCCCCAGCTTTTCCGTCCAGTTTATACCGGCCAAATAGTCTTCAGGGAGATGGAGCCTATAGACCGCATCCCGATAGATGGTATTGAGCTTGGTCACATATTTCGGGGATTGTTCAAGCACATCGCGCACCCGTCCTCCCAGAAAAATTCCGCAAAAGTAGCAGACAATAAGTACGAGAAGAAGTACGGCGAAAACCGCCAACCCCAGCGGCACCTTTCTGTGTACCAGATAATTGACCACAGGCCCGCAGATATAAGACAGCAACCACGCTATCATCAGCGGAATAACCACGTTGTAGGCCGCTTTGAACGCCGCCGCCACGGCAAAAAACACGAGCACACTCAGCAGGCCTACTATTATATTTGATCGCTTCATCCAAATCCCCCATAGAAACGCGTGTATTGATAAACCACATCAAGACGGAATGGAAGTAGCTAGTCGTGTGGAATTCAGCCCATCTCTACCCCGCCGGTTCGTCAGAACGAGCTCAGCCCCGAACGTTCCATCAACCAGGCTCGTATGCGGCGATGGAGAGAGGAGTCTGCATAGGTCCGGTAGTCCGTGGTATACACGCGGCCATCGGGGTTCGACCACCAGCGGTCAAATGTTTGCCGGCAACAAGCCAGGGTGTCGTTCTCTTGCGGTGCAGTATAGACCACACTGCATTCGGCATTGAAGTCATCCATGTTGCGCCGGGTAAAGTTGCATGATCCAAGCAGAACTGCGGCAGTTCCGTCGGAATTCTCGACATAGAGCATTTTCACATGAAACTGCTCCCCATGGGTGTCTGCCCAGCGTACAGGAATCCCGGCATCGACCAGGCGCGCGGCGGTTTGCCGGTTGGGAATGCCATTCTTGGTGCGGCCAAATGCATCCTTGTTGGGATCAAGAACAACCCGGACATTGCACCCTCGTTGTTTGGCCTCGAGCAACGCATCGAGCACATCGTGTTCGGAAAAATAAAACATTCCCAAATCGATGCGTGCGCCCGCCTTCGCCCCGTCAAGCATAGCCAAGACCTTTTCCTTGATTTTGATTTCCGTCAAAAGCTCCAACTGGCTTCCCGAAATTGGCGCGGATTCCTCGCGATCCGCGGACTGCGGCTGTGAGCGTCCGCCGAAAACGGGATCAAGGCGATCGGCTCCAGACAACCGGAGAATGGCGGACTCCGCTTCGCAAGCCAGCCCCATGCCGGCCCCATCAAAGCGCAAGGCAACATTCCAATGCGCACTGCTTGCACTGTGGGGATTGGCGCTGGTGACCAGAATAGATTTTTCAGAGGCAACCAGCTTGCGATGGTTCGCCTTGAAATTAAGTAGCTTCAGCATGCTGCGCATGGAGATGCGCCCGTTGCCCAGTGGATTGATAATAGCATCCCCGGGCCCCGTCCCCAGAGGGTTGACCAGCAACCGCCACGGCTTGGAATAGATCGGATTGCTGTCGCGCAATCGATCCAGATCAGTCATGACTACCCGTACGCCAGCGTCCCTCATCGCCTTGAAATACGATGATTCGATCGAACCATAGACCGTATTGATCGGATCCGTTATGAGAACAATCTCCACATTTGGAGACTTTTTTCGCTTGGCGATCAAGCAGTTGACCAGCTCTTCGCTAAGTGGCCGTAAGCCCGGCCCCGGTTCATACAAGAAATCGTTGATCAGAAAGAAATCGAGCAGCAGGAATTCCTCGGCGTCGTGGATGATCCCAAACACGGAGTCGAAGATTTCCTGGCTGACATGACGTTCGCCGGTCTCTGCATCCACCCATGTTTCATCAACCAGCAGCTGCACATGCTCTGCAACGGTCTTCCCGGCATAGGCAAGGCCTTTTTGAGCATACCGATCAGCGCACCCGCACAGCAAGCATGCCGTCATGAACATGCTGATGGTCAAAACATAGAAACGCCCATGCGGCGTTGCCGAAAAATTGAAAAAACGAAACCGCTTCATGGTTCATTGCAGGATAGCGAAGCCAAAGCGCTTTACAACAAAATCCAGCCCATCGTGGCATTTATAGGCGTAAAAAAAGGGGGCGGCCCATTGCGGGCCGCCCCCAGGGGGTGGGGTGTGTTAACTAACCAGGGGAAGTTAGATCTTTCCTACGAGGTCGAGGCCCGGAGTCAGGGTATCGGAACCCGGCTTCCAGTTAGCAGGACAAACCTGATCGCCATGCTCGTAGATAAATTTTGCGGCTTCCAGTTTGCGCAGGGATTCAGCGGCGCTGCGACCGATCCCAAGGTCATGGATTTCAGCCGTTTTAAGAATACCGTCTGGATCGATGATGAAGGTTCCACGCAGAGCGAGGCCGTCATGGTCGATGTAGACATCGAATAGCTTGCTGACAGTTCCCGTCGGGTCGGCACCCATCGGATAATGAACCTTCGCAATCGCCGGCGAGTTGTCATGCCAGGCTTTATGTACAAAGGCAGTATCGGTGCTTACACTAATCACTTCTGCGCCAGCATCCTGAAACTTGGGATACAACTCAGCAACTTCTTCAAGTTCGGTCGGGCAAACAAATGTAAAATCGGCAGGATAGAACACAATGACAACCCACTTGCCTTTGTAATCGGAAAGCTTCACTTCCTTGATTTCGTCATCGTGATAGATATTCATTTTGAAATCAGGAATTTCTTGACCCACTTTAACCATATTTCTTTCCTCCTTCAGCGTTCATTTTCTTCAATCGATGAAAATACGGTACCAGTTTCGTACGGATTGTAAATAGGAATATGGATACTTTTTTATCCTTTTTGCTATTCCTTGCATTCGTGATGCTTATGCAATTTAGAAACACTGAACACCATTACATAAACTAGATTTTCTGGCACACCGGACAAAAATGCGTTCCCCGTTGCGCAACAATTGTTTTTTCCATTGGAGTGCCACATCGTTCGCAGGGCAGTCCGCCGCGTCCATAGGCCTTTACCCGTTCGCGGTGGCCTCCCGACTCTCCGTCGACATCACGATAGTTAGACTTGCCCTCGCCCAGTGATGTGCCTCGATTCCGCACCCCGGTTTTCAGTACATGCCGGATCGCCGAAAAAAGTACCTCGAGTTCTATTTCGTTCAACGAGTCGGATAGTCGCTGGGGATGTATCTTCGCCTCCCAGAGTGCCTCATCCGCATAAATATTTCCGAGCCCCGCTATAACCGACTGATCAAGCAACAAGGGCTTGAGCATTCGATGTCGCCGACGCATAACGGACGAGAAATACGGGAAGTTGAAGGCTTCAGACAAAGCATCCGGACCGAGTGCTTTCAGGATGCATTGCGGATCATCCACCAGCTTCCAGTGACCAAACTTGCGGGGATCGCTATAATGCAACGTCACCCCGCCCGACAAAGACAGGACGATGCGGTCATGCGCTCCCGGCGACATGGAAAAGCTGCCGGACATGCGCAGGTGCACCATGAGTGTTTTCCCGGACCCCAGTGCAAACAACATCCACTTCCCTACCCTCGCAATATCCGTAATCGTGTGACCAACCAGCGCACTCGAAAATGTTTCCACAGACAGCGGTTCAATCATCCGGTCCCATCTTACCTGCACCGACTCGATTGTACGCCCCTCGATATGACGAGCCCGTAGCTGCCTCGCTATGGTTTCAACTTCTGGAAGTTCCGGCACAGTCTTCTCCCTGCTTTTGGGGTGCTGAACATCAAAAAAGCCGGAACCCCTTACGGTGGTTCCGGCACGATCATTCAACTGGACCAGCTTAGTTTTCCTCAAAGAGCCACGTGGAAAGGTAGCGTTCGCCCGTGTCGCAGATCACGGTTACAATCAGCTTGCCCGCATTTTCCGGACGCTTTGCCAACTCAACCGCCGCATGCACATTGCCGCCGGCGGAAATACCGCAAAGAATCCCTTCCTCTTTGGCCAAGCGGCGCGACATGGCTCCCGCATCATCGCCATCAATCTGGAACACCTCGTCGATCAGGCTGGTATCCAGGTTTTTCGGGATGAAACCTGCGCCAATGCCCTGTATCTTGTGAGCTCCCGGATTGCCGCCGGAAATTACCGGCGACTTGTCCGGCTCAACGGCAACCGCCTTGAGTTCCGGCTTCTTGGCCTTGATGGCCGAAGCCACGCCCGTCAGCGTTCCGCCGGTTCCGACGCCGGCCACAAAAATATCGATCTTTCCGTCCGTATCCTTCCAGATTTCCTCCGCGGTTGAGGTCCGGTGAATCTCCGGATTGGCCGGATTTTCAAACTGCTGGAGCATGATGGCATCCGGATTCTTTTCAACCAGACTTTCAGCTGCGGCAATCGCGCCCGGCATCCCCTTTTCCGCAGGCGTCAGCACCAACTCGGCCCCGAGAACCTGCAGTAGACGGCGACGCTCGATGCTCATGCTTTCAGGCATGGTCAGAATCAACTTGTATCCCTTGGCGGCGGCAACGAAGGCCAAGGCAATACCGGTATTTCCGCTAGTCGGCTCAACCAGTGTGGATCCGGGCTTTATCTGGCCGTTCTTTTCAGCAGCCTCGATCATGGCCACGCCAATACGGTCCTTCACGCTGGCTAGCGGATTGCGCGACTCCAGCTTGACTGCTACGGTGGCATTCAAACCCTCGGTAATACGGTTCAGCTTCACCAACGGGGTGTTGCCGACGGTTTCGGTTATGTTGTTATATATAGGCATTTTGGATCCTCCTGATGGTTAAATATTGAACATAATCGGTGCTTTGGCGACGCGTTTATCATAATCATCGTGCAGCTCGCGCAGGGTAATCTCGGCAAAATATTCCCGCAACACGTCGCTGGCACCCTGCCATACGCGCTGAACCACACAACTATCCGATTTGCTGCATCCCTCGGCCAGACAGCCGACGAGGTTGATATCGCCTTCGGATGCGGAAAGGATGTCGTATACCGAGATCTCTTCCGCCTTCTTAGCCAAACGGAACCCTCCGCGCAGCCCGCGAACACTGTTCACAAGTCCGGCATTTTTGAGCGGCACAATGATTTGCTCAATGTAGTCTGTGGAAATACCTTCCTGCTCGGAAATCCGCTTCTTGGGAACAGGCTGATCTCCCTGCAAACGAGAGATACATAAAAGGATTCGCGTGGCATAACGTCCTTTGGTGGATAATTTCATGTAGAACTCCTAGTAGTAAACCTTCATTTTGTTATGGTTTTTATCATGTATAAATGGTGACTCCTTTTTACGTCAAGACGATTCACCGAAAAAACCGTAAGGGTTTTAGGAGTTGGTATTTTTATGCCCTAAAATGGAACATCCAGCACCACAAAAACGAGCGAAATCAATAATCGTATCGCCAATACAGGCCGATGCCCGGCCTCAATTCCGGACCGGCACTCGTTTCGATGGAGAAGTGGCGATCAATTTCATACTCCGCCGTCATATCGGTCTGCGTTTCCCCGCTGATGGTGCTGCTCACCTCGATATAGAGTTTGGGTGAAATGTATTTTCCGGCCGCCACGGAAGAAGCGTCCTCCTCCGTATCACCTTCGCGCAACTCTAGCACATCCACTCCCACAGCCTGCCGAAACTGGTACAGGAAGCCTGGGCCATCCACCCCCCCGGACAGTTGCTTGGCTGCCCATGCGAGTTGAACCGCCTGATAAGGAGTAATTGAACTGACATCGCGCCTAAAGAGCACCTGCGACAATATCTCGTCCTCCGGCAATGCCGGCGACGACTCCAACCGAAACACGGGATTGGCAAAGCTTCCGTTAAGCACCAATCGAGCCGTAATGTCACTCCTCGAATATTCCGCCATCAGATTGTTCATAATCAGATCTTTCTGGACGGCGCTATCCAGGTCCACACTCCCGTGCTGCAAGAGAAAACGTTTGCCAAGAAAATCCACATATCCGCGCCGAGGTTCGATGGAACCCTTGATCCACAGCCCATCCGGGCAATCGCGGAAACGCAAGGTACCGCCCCATACCGAATCAATGAGCGAAGCCGTTATATAAACCTGATCAGGCATATCGAGCTTCACATCCAAACCGACAGGTAGCGGCTCACCATGCTCGTCTTGGGCGACCGCTTCGCGCTGCACTTCGGCATCGTAGCTTTCCAGCACCGGCGGTTTCCCCGGCACAATATTGCCGGGAAGCAGGTCGAGACGGTCCACCAACAGCGTTCCCTTCACCGACGGACGGGCATACGGCCCCGATAGCTTTAACGGTCCTGAAAACCTACCTTCGATTTCGGGACGCCTGATAACCAGGGCTTTCGAAAGGTTGAGGGAAATATCAAACATTCCCCCCTGTAGTCCGCCTGACAGACTCAGGACCCCCTCCCCTCCATCGCTGGCCATTGCATGCCGAATAGCAAAGCCGCCGGGAACGGCTTCCAGCGACGCTTGGAAATCCTTAAAGAGGATGCCCCACCCGTAGTGCTCGTAGGCACCGTCATCCAGATATACAAAACCGGAAGGAATACCGTCGCTTACGTTCAACTCCGCACGCAGGAAACCACTTACATGTTGATTCCCCATCATCGCCAATCCGTTGAGTACGCCCAGGTCAATGATGGCATCCAACGAGCCCGTCACCTTTTCAACATCCACAGCAAAGGCAAAAGGTGCAACCGAGAACGTGCAGGGCATGACGGCGTCCTCAACCAGATACCCGCTACTGCAATTTGTAAGCGACGTCGAAACAGAGAGCTCTCCATCGGACACACCCGCCACAACCTTGAAATCCAGCTTTGGCAACTCATCGAGCGTATCCGCAGCAGCGGAAAAGTGGACCACATTCAACGCAACCTTCACCTCCGGTGATTCGGCGGATCCAGTGACAGATACAACCCCGTTAACCTGACCAGCAAGGTTGGAAGCCGTCGAACACGGGAGGGAACCCAGATCGAATTCCGCAAGATCGGCTACCAATTCCACAGCATGGGGCGAAAGCCTGCCGGAAACAGACACCCTAACGGCATCCCATGCCACGATGTTCAGGGAGGAGATATCCGCCGACCACGTCTGATTGCTGACACCCACCTGCGCCGCCCCCTGCAAGGTGTATTGCCGCTTTTCCGCATCCGTCAGCAAGGCGTCAACATCCACATCGATCCGGCTCGCGGCAAGCGCAAGAACGGCATTCCCCGTCAACTCAAAATCGTCGGAAGCAAAACAGAAATCCTGCAGGCGAACCCTTCTGTCTGAATAGAGCAGTTGGCCAGAGGCATGGCCGGCCAACCCCGCCGCCGACAACTCAACATCCCCGCTGATCTCTACACCATGGACATCCATGCTCGCCCCCAACGCACCGGAAAAAGATTCCAACCCAAACATGGGCGTGTTCAACTGTGCGACCTCGAGCCGCACCTTCGCCCGCAGATTCTCAACATCCGCAATCGTGGCATCGAATTCCAGATTGCCATCGGCGTCCCCCGCCACAGCCACTGTTCCTGTAACTTTGCCATTGAACAACACCAGGTCTTCCGTATGCAGTTTGAACTCAAGCGGCGTCCCCGCAACCTCCCGTCCGATGATCAAACGGCCGATGGAGCCGCGTTCCACAACGATCTCAGCCCGCTCCAACCATCCCATGCCCTTACGCTCTGCCGGCGAGCCATTGCCCTCCATTGGAAAACGGATCCACGCCACTTCGCCCGCCCTGAAATCCCTTAATCGCACACGTCCACGGAACAGGTCCCTGACGATTGAGCAAACCCGCACGTTGCGTAGGATCAACCAGGAATCCCGGGCATCGCCGACTTCAATACGCTTCACGCGCATGTCGAACGGCACCCATCCGCTGACTCCGGAAACACGGACTTCAAGATTTTCCGGATAACTGGCGATACGCGATACCGTCGATGCCAAAACGTCCTTCCCCGTGCCCGTTTGCAGGAAGACCGCCAAAGCGAGCAGCAACAGCACAAGCACGCCGGCAATCTTGAATGTTATGGAGAATAACCGTTTCATCAGAACGCCTGCCCTAGGCTGATGTAGAACTGAACCCGCTCAACTTGTTCGGTAGATGGATTCAATGGATAGGCCACGTCCGCCCGCAATGGACCGATAGAGGTGAACCAACGCAAGCCGACCCCCGCACCATAGCGCAGCGATCGGCTAAAATCGTCACGCTGCTCATTGTAGACCGTGCCGCCATCAACGAAGGCCGCATATCCAAACCGCCGGCCGGGTTGCAACCGCAACTCCAACGAAAACTCCACCAGTTTATCCCCGCCGGTTGGCACACCGTCCACCTGCGGACCAATACGCTGGTATTCGTATCCGCGCACCGACCCGCCGCCCCCTGCATAGAACCGTTCATCGGCAGGAACGGCCTGAATCGCCGCACCATCGATGCTTCCCAGCATCAGACGCAAGGCGCTCAATAGCCGATAGCGTTCCCACAACATCGCGTAGTAGCGTTGCTCCACCTTTGATTTAAAGAAAGATTGCGATCCCAGGGTGTCATTAAAGAAGGAGGAGCGACAAAAAAACTGCATTCCGCGAACCGGGTTCAATCGATCGTTGCGATTGTCGAAAATGGCCTGCATCGGGAAAAAGACATGGGCATAGTGTTCGTCTTCATCCAACTGCTCTACCCTCGAATACTTGTATCCCGCCCCGACTCCCCCTTGTATGGTCGAGCTAAAATCCCGCAGTAGCATGGCAGTTCCCGTAACCTTGTCGGCATCGAAGGCATCCGGCATCTCCCTGGAGCCCTCGACGCTAAGGACTAGCGACTGGTGTGCATCCAGAAAACCGGATCGGGTAAACCGGGCGTTTCCAGTGAACTCCACGGGATTCCAGAAAAGCTCGGTCTCAAGCCGTTTGCCGCCGCCAAACAGGCTGCGGTTCTCCCAATATCCCTTTGCTCCCGGACCGACATCGGAATAGTTCACTCCTAGACGAACAGTTCGTTTGCTACGCTCACTCAAACGAATAGAAACCGGCATCGTAGTGCTATCTATCGATGAAGTCTCCATGCCGACATGCACGGAAGAAAACAAGCCGCTCCCTAAAAGCTTCTTTTCAAAATCCTCGATCTCCTTGGCATCGTACCGATCGCCCTCGCCCCACGGCACCTGCCGCCGCACAAACCGATCTGGTAATGATTCAAGGCCTTCCACTCGGACCGGTCCGAAAAACGCCTTGGAACCGGGATCAAACACCATAACCAAATCCACCGCCTTCGCGTTCCGATCCACATCAACCGTCCGCCGGATCAGTCTGGGAAAGGGATAGCCCCGATGCTTCAGTTGCCCCAAAATGCGTTTTTCCTCGTCAAAGACCATCGAAGCAACCGCGTGCTGCCTCCGTCGTATCCGTGGTCGTATGCGTTCCAACGCCTCGTCATGCACCCCCGAAAACCGTACATCTACGTCTCGAAAACGGTATTGCTCGCCCCGCCACACTTTGATTTCAACCCGGACCGGATCGCGTGTTTCGTCCAGATAGAGGTTCACGGAAGCATCATAGTAGCCGTTCGCCTCCAGAATCGCATCGATAATCTCCCGGTCGCTTTCCATGCGGTAATGCAGCTGACCAAGGGTAGAAGGATGGCGTTTCACAAACCTACAGGTGGCCGTGGATTCGCGAATCGACTTACCCATCCCCCAGCCGGCACCGTCGATATCGACCTTGTAGGCAATGCCCCCGTCCTGCGATGACATGCCGGCACACCCGGCACAAACCAGCACACCCGCCAGGAAAAGGGTTTTAAGGTATGGAAGCGTTGCCATTGCGTCAGCAAGCGTAAGCCATTTCCCGACATGCGTCAAAACGGATCATTGGAATCAATACGGGAAGATAGGCTCGAAAAGGGAATCAGTTCATTCTTGCGTCCTCACCGCTTCTTCAAGCGCCTATCAGCGCGGCATTATGACTGCCGGATCTCCTCGGAAATACGCATCGAGCAGTACCGTTCGCCGCACATGGAGCAATAGTGCTGGTCGACCTGATCGCGCTCTTCGGGCGGAAGCGAGGCGCGGCGGTATTCGCGGGCACGCTGCGGATCGAACGAAAGGTTGTACTGGTCTTCCCAACGGAACTCGCCGCGGGCCATACGCATGGCTTCGTCGCGATCCATGGCGCCGGCGACCCCCTTGGCCAGGTCGGCCGCGTGCGCGGCAATTTTATGGACCACGACACCTTCCTTGACGTCATCGCGGTCCGGCAGCCCAAGATGTTCCTTCGGGGTGACGTAGCAGAGCATCGAGGTGCCGTACCAACCAATCACCGCCCCGCCAATGGCGGAGTTGATATGGTCGTAGCCAGCCGCACAGTCGGTGACCAGCGGTCCGAGGGTGTAGAACGGCGCCTCGAAACAATCCTGCAGCTGGAGGTCCATATTGACCTTGATCTTGTCGAGCGGCACGTGGCCGGGGCCTTCGATCATCACCTGGCAGCCGTATTCCCAAGCAATCTTCGTCAGCTCGCCGAGCGTCCTGAGCTCACTCAACTGGGCCTCGTCGTTGGCGTCGGCAATACAGCCGGGGCGCATGCCGTCGCCCAGCGAAAAAGTGATGTCGTAGGCGCGCATGATTTCACAGATTTCGCGGAAGTGGGTGTAGAGAAAGTTTTCTTCGTTATTGTCGATCATCCACTTGGCCATGATCGATCCCCCGCGGCTGACAATCCCAAGCTTGCGGTGCTTGGCATGGGGAATATCCTTTCGGAGTACGCCGGCATGGATGGTGAAATAGTCGATTCCCTGCTCCGCCTGTTCAATGAGCGTATCACGGTAGAGTTCCCATCCCAGGCCGTCGGCATCGTCGTCAATTTTCTTCATCGCCTGGTAGAGCGGCACGGTGCCGATAGGCGTGGGCGAATTGCGTACGATCCATTCGCGCGTATCGTGGATGTCCGCACCAGTCGAAAGGTCCATCACCGTGTCCGCCCCCCAAAGCGTGGCCCAGCGCATCTTTTCGACCTCCTCCTCGATGGAGGATCCCAGCGCGGAGTTGCCAATATTGGCGTTGATTTTGGTACGGAATTTCCTGCCGATTATCATCGGTTCGGCTTCGGGATGGTTGATATTGAGCGGAATGACGGCACGGCCGGCGGCGACTTCGTCCCGTACGAATTCAGGCGATACCTGTTCGCGGATGGCCACGAATTCCATCTCGGGGGTAACAATACCCTTTTGGGCATAGGTTAGTTGTGTGACCGACTCGCCGGGTTTGGCGCGTAGCGGCTGGCGTTCGAGCCCTTTGAAGGCCTTGTCGGGGTTGGAGAGGATTTCGACGCCGGCGGCATGCTCTTCCACATTCCCTCGCTCGGCAATCCAGGCGGAACGGATCGCGGGCAGACCGCGCTTTAGATCGGGCTCAAATGTCGTGTCGGTATATGGGCCGCTGACATCGTAGAGCCGCAGGTTTTCGTTGTCGCCATGCAACTTGATTTCGCGGAAGGGCACGCGGATATCGGAGCGAGTACCCTGTACATATGTTTTTTCAGACCGAGGAAAATATTTGCCGTAACCGCTCATGATCTTATCACCTGATATTAGTTTAGAGGCGGGCTGCAAAAAGGAAGGAAAACTCGCTTCCCTTCGCAGCATGACCCGCACAGGTTCCAAGGGTTTTACTCTCAGCTGTCCTGCCGGACTGCTCCCCTAGCGAACAAAAGGGCAAGCTACCCGAAAACCGGCAGGGTGCAAACCAAAAACAGGCACAAGGCGGAAATGCTTCGGGCTGCTCGATTCGCCAAACTAGCGGGCGCGCTTGATCAGCGCGAAATAACCGAGAATGCCGTTCGAAATGCCGCGCGCCACGTTTTCACGAAAGCTGGCGCTGTTAAGCAACGATTCCTCGGAGGGATTCGTCAGAAAGCCGCATTCGACGAGCGCAGCCGGACAGGGCGCATTTCGCAGAACCGCATAGCGGGCCCGGCGCAACCCGCGGTCAGACCGTTTGCTGGCCTTGACATGGTTGCTCTGGAGCGAAAATCCCAGTATGGCATTGGCGGCATCGTATTGGTTGTTTTTTTCGGGGCCAATGTCGCCACCCTGGCCATAGTGGTTGCTCGATTCGCCACCCGCGACGGTCGTAATGAAGGTTTCAACTCCGTTGGCGGAGGAGTCGCCTGCCCCGTCGGCATGGATACTAACGAATAAATCGGCGGAAACCTTGGCAGCATACTCAGAGCGTTGCGAAAGAGAGGGAAAGGTGTCGCGGGTACGCGTCATGAGCACCTTGACCTTGCGGGCTTCAAGGTGCTGGCGCACCCGATGGGAAATATCGAGTACGACGTTCTTCTCGTAGATCTTGTTCGGACCAATCGCCCCCGTGTCCTTGCCACCATGGCCCGGGTCAATAACAACCACCTTGGGGGTCCGTTTGGGCACGTAGGCATAGGCGCGCAGGATGGGGTCGATGCTCTTCTTGAAGTCGGCCTCGTCTATAGCCCAGCTGCCACCGGAAATGCGGCAGGGATGGTGGAGCCAGACCATGACGTCGTTGATCCATGCCCGCCGGCTATTGGTTTCGAACTTGATGCTGTTCCATTTGTTTTCGAGGTGCACATTTTTGCCCGATTTCGACATGCGCATGGTGTACAGGCGGGCAATGTATGCTAGCGACACTCTCCCCTTGGGGACCGGCAACGCCTCGACGGTCGCGGAGCGGCACCCGGCAAGCAAAACGATGTGATAGAGAAACAGCTTTCTTGAAATTTGATGCATAAAACCTCGAAGGCACAAGGTATAGAAACCGAATATGTTTGGAAAGGGCCGATTTAATTCGTTTTAATCCAGCTTGTTCCATCGGCAAAACATTATACTTTCAGGAGAATTCCATGGCCTTGATTGAAACCCGCTTCGATTCTGAAATTCTGGATCTATCGCTTGGGATGAACATCATTCTTCCCGAACACCCGGAAGCCTGGAAGGAGCCGCCCGCGGTTCTCTACCTGCTGCACGGACTTTCCGACGACCACACCATCTGGAGCCGGCGAACCTCCATCGAACGTCATGTATACAACTACAATCTGGCCGTGGTCATGCCGGATGCCTATAAAAGCTTCTACTGCGACATGGCCCACGGCTCAGACTACTGGCGCTTTCTATCCGACGAGCTTCCAATGCTGTTAAAACGCTGGTTCAAGATTTCCGGGGATCCTGGAAAAACATTCGTGGCCGGCCTCTCGATGGGCGGCTACGGCGCCTTTAAGCTGGCTCTCGGAAATCCCGGAGAATATGCAGCGGCTGCATCCCTCTCCGGGGCACTCGACATTGCCTCGCACATTCACGACGAATGGACGGAAACACGGATGCGCACCTTCAAGGCGGTCTTCGGGAACCTGACCGATGTGCCGGACTCGTCCAACGACCTCATCGCCACCATCAATACCCTGCCCCACGTTCCCGACACCGCATTCTATGTGTGCGTTGGAACCGAGGACTATCTTTACCAGGACTCTGTCAACTTCCGCGATGCGGCGCAAAGGGCGGGGCTTCGGCTGGAATACGTTGAAGACCGTGGCGAGCACGAATGGGGATTCTGGGACACCTACATCCAACGCGTCCTTGAATGGCTCCCCATTGAAAAACTGGGCTAGGCCCCCATTCGCGCAATGTAGCGTGCGATGTCCTCGAGATGGACGAAACCAACGGGATGGTGTCGCGAATCAACAACTACGGCTCTATGGCTCGCATTGCGGCGGAGGCGGTAGAAGGCCGATTTGAGGTTGCGGTTTTCCGTCAGGCTTAACACCTCCTCAACATAGGGTCGCAACGGTGCATCGTCATCAAGCTTGCGGGTAGCTACCTTAAACATTGAAACCAGCCCGATAACGGCATGGCGGTGAACCATGATGGCATAGGTGGTTCCCCGGCGATCGATCAACCGCTTGAAGTCGGCCACGGTCGCATCCTCTGGCAGGCGCGGAACCTCCTTGAACGGCGTCATGAGATCGCGCACGGAAACCCGATGCATCGCAGTGACGTTGTCGAGCATACGATTCTGGTGCGAGGTGATGACTCCCTCCTTCTCGCCCACCGAAAAGTATTCCCGCAGGGCTTCGGGCGATAGGCGGTGCAGATCGCGGCCCGCGCTACTATCCGCACCGTGGGTCAAGAAACGGAACAGCTGTTTCAGCGGCCATGTTGCAGGCAGTAAAATCAGCACGATGATCCGGAGCAACCCCGCCAGACGATACATGATTGTATCGGCCTTCTTCCGGAAAAGATTCTTGGGCCACAACTCGGCCAGCAGGAACAGCGGGAACATCAGCGTCAGGGTGGCCGCCATTTCCGCGGACCACGGGATGATGCCAAGCAGGAGGCGGCCTCCCTCTACACCGAAGGACAGAAAGAAGTCGGTTACCTCCTTGGTCACCATGAAAACGGCAATGTTGTTGCCGATGAGCATGGTGTAGACGAAAATGTATGGATGCCGCAACAGGCGGCCAAGCGAGAGCGCTGAACGGTGCCGTTCGCGTTCGCGATGACGCAGACGAATGCGGTTTACCATATAGCTCCCGGTTTCGGCCCCGGAAAACAGGAAGCTGAACAGGAATCCAAGCAGGACAGCTATCATACCGCCAATCATGATTCGCCCCCTTCCGACTCGCCAACCAGCTCCAACCTAACCAGTTCGATGCGGTTCGACCGGACCTGTTCCACCGTAAACCGAAGATTGCCGACCTGTGCTACATCTCCAGGCCGGGGTAGATGCTTGAGTAGCGACACCACCAAACCGCTCAGTGTATCCAGAGTGAGGCCCTGCATCATTTCGCGCGGAAGGAAACCCACAAAAAGACTGCGCCATTCGCGAATCCCCAAACTGCCCTGCAGGCGGTAGGTAGACTCGCCCATCTGCTCGACGGGAGGCGCTTCCATCACGTCGAACTCTCCGACCACCTCCTCAAGCAAATCCTCCAGGCAAACCGTGCCGGCGAGACCGCCATACTCATTCACCACGCAAACCATGCGCAGGTTTTCGTTCAGGAATTCCTGAAGCATCTGGTCGGCTCGCTTTGTTTCCGGAACAAATTTGACGGGATGGGCAAACGTGTAAAGCGGGCGGTCCGGGTCGCCATCGACGAATAATGCCCGCGTCTCCACCACGCCTACGATATTGTCCTCTTCGCCCTCGTAGATTGGGATCAACTCCACCTGTTGCTCGACCGCCTCCTTGAGCGCCTCGCCTGCAGGGGCATCCATACGACGGAACAACTGCCTGACGCGCGGCACCATGAGTTCGCGGACGCGGATTTCCGGGAGGTTGACAATATCCTCGACAATCGCCTTTTCCTGTTTCCCGAAAGTGGGGTCGTGGTGCGTGGAATCGATGAGCATCTTCAACTCACCGGCTCCGAGCCTGTGATGTTCGGGC
>JBNKSB010000223.1:0-18893 GCA_050297095.1 Pontiella sp.
ATCAAGGTCAACCAGATCGGTACGCTGACCGAAACCCTCGACGCGATTGAAATGGCCCACAAGGCCGGCTTCACCGCCGTGGTTTCCCACCGTTCCGGCGAAACGTCCGACAACACCATCGCCGACATCGCGGTGGCCACCAACGCCGGACAGATCAAGACCGGGTCGCTCAGCCGTTCCGACCGTATCTCCAAGTACAACCAGCTGCTCCGTATCGAAGAAATGCTCGGTACCGACAGCCGTTATGGCGATGCATAATTAACGATCCATCGTTAGTGACAGGCGGTCTTCGGGCCGCCTTTTCTTTTTTTACGTATCATGCTACAAAGTCTTCATGTTTAAATTCATCCTTCCATTGCTACTCGCGCTGTCGCTGGCCGGATGCCGGACGCAACCCGAGCCGCAAACGTCGTTCTCCTTCGGTGTCGTGGCGGACATCCAGTATGCTGGCAAGGATGACAGTGAAGCGCGCCACTACCGGTCCTCGCAGGACCGGCTGGTCGACTGCGTCGACGAACTAAACCGTCATGACCTGGCCTTCACCATCCAGCTGGGCGACATCATCGACGGCAACACCAACGAGGTATCCACCCTTGCGGATCTGGATCGTATTCTGGGCACGTTCAACACGCTGAAGATGCCGACGTACCACGTGATCGGAAACCACTGCACGACCGCCGGAAGGGAAATGCTCCAGCAGAAACTCGGACTGCAGAGGTTATACTACGCGTTCACGAGGCCCGAGGCTCCCGGCTGGCGCTTCATCGTCCTCGACGGGATGGATGGCGGATACGGCATAGTTTCCGAAGCGCAACGAACCTGGCTGAAAGCCACACTGGATTCGGCGTGCGCCGAACGGGAAAAGGTCATCGTTTTCTGCCATTTCCCCCTGGTCGAAGAGGCCGCATCAAACCATCGCATGCAGGAGCCGGAACCGGTTTTGCAGTTGATCAAGAAATCAGGATGCGTGGTGGCCTATTTTGCCGGCCACGACCATGCCGGCGGCTATGCCTTTCAGGACGGGATTCACCATGTCACGCTCAAGGGCATGCTAGAAGCCGCGGACAGCAATGCCTATGCGATCATCGAGGTCCCCCCGGATCGGCTGAAGGAAACCGGATTTGGACTTGAGCCGAACCGGGAACTGGTCTTTTCCGGAACACGATGACTGGGCGGATGACGGGCGCAAAACAGTCTTGTCGCGTCCCGAATACGCGCTATATTCCCAAAGAATTCACGAATGACTCGTCACGAATCACGAAACCATGCAGCAGACTGAAAAATACTGGAACCTGATCAACCGCATTGTGCTGATTGCCATCATCATCATGGCTGGCGTCGGTGTGGTGTTGGCTTTTGCCCCAAAGGTGAAGCAACTCAAGGAAAACCAGGAAACCTACAACTCGCTGCAGCAACGTATTGAAATCACCCTTGACGCCGAAAACGAATTGAAGATCAAGCAGCGGCGCTTCACTTCCGACCGCGAGTTTATCGAACGGGTCGCCCACGAGGTCGGCTACGCCCACGAGAACGAAACCATCTTTCACTTCCCCGAAGAAACGGGCGCTGATGGATTCAAACACTAACAGTTCCATGCCCGTCGCATGGGCCATCGCCGGCTCGGATTCGGGCGGCGGAGCCGGGATTCAGGTTGATCTCAAGGTCATGAATGCCTTTGGCGTACACGGCTGTTCTGTCATTACGGCGCTCACGGCGCAAAGCACCCTCGGCGTCCAAGCTGCGGAACCGGTTTCCGAGGCCATGATGCGCGCCCAGCTCGACGAATTGGTCAACGATCTGCCGCCCGCCGCCATCAAAACCGGCATGTTGGGATCCTCCGTAAACTGCCGGATTCTCGCTGACTTTATTGACACGCTTCCAGAGCCCCGCCCCCCACTTGTTTGCGACCCGATACTCAAATCGACCTCCGGAGCGGACCTGCTCGACCCCGAGGCCCTGAACATCCTCGTGAACGAGATTTTTCCTCACGTTACCCTGCTAACACCCAATCTTCCCGAAACCGAGAAAATATTGGGCCAAGCCTTCACGTCGGTCGAGAACGCGGCAAACCACCTCCTGCAAACGGGGGTTTACTCAGTACTCATCAAAGGCGGCCATGCAGAGGGCCGCGAGTGCCGCGACTTTTGGACCGACGGACGACAATCCATGTGGCTATCCAGTCCACGCATCGAAACCCGCGCAAGCCACGGAACCGGCTGCGTGCTTTCATCCGCCATGGCCGCCGGCCTCGCAATGGGGAGAAAAATCCCGGAGGCCATCATCGATGCCAAAACCTTTCTCAACCAATGCCTCCGTTCCCCGGCAAACGTGGGAAGAGGACTTGGCCCCATGCGGATACATCCATTCAACAACGCACCGGAGGACCGTCCGAACATTGGCCACTCGTAAACATTCCGCCACGTTTCCTTTTCTGCGGATTGACGAATGAACGCTTTTCGTGTTTCACATGGAAACCCTCCTCCAAACGTGATACTAAATAACTTTGAAAATGACCGAATATCGAATGATGAACGACAATTACCCACGCTATAACGGGATTCCCATCAACCTTTTTCTAGCGGACCGACCGTGTCTGGTCGTCGGCGGCGGGAAGGTCGCCCTGCGCAAGATTGTGCTCCTGCTCGACGCGGGGGCAGAAGTCGCCGTCGTAAGCCCTGAAGTCTGCGATGAACTCGGGAAACTGATCGAACAGGGCCGTGTGACGCACACCGTTCGAAGGTTTGAAGACCATGATGTCGAAGGAGCCATGCTCGTTTATGCGGCAACCAACAGCCGCGGAGCCAATCGTCATGTACTCGATTGTTGCCGCGAACGAAATGTTCTTTGCTGTTGCGTGGATGGAAACTGGGCCGACAGTGACTTCTCGACGCCAGCCATCACACGACATAACGAATTGACCCTTTCCGTATCATCGGGCGGAAACAACTGCCGCCAATCCAAGATGGTTAAGAACAGCCTCGCCCGCCATCTCCGGATGATCGATTCGGCCTATCTGGTCATTGTCGGCACGGACCACAATCACCTCACGGTCGAAGAACGCGAACCGTTCCATCTGACCGGCCATCGCTACGAGCGCGCCGGATTCATGATCATGCAACTTTGGGGGATCCACGAATTCATGGTGTTGAACACCTGCAACCGCGTCGAAGTGATCGCGGTGGTATCAAAAGAGACCATGGAAAACGGGATTTTGCGTCACGTGCTGGGCTTTACCAACCTGAAGGAAGGCAAGTACTACCTCAAATCGGGCAAGGCCGCTTTTGAGCATCTCTGCCTGGTCACCGCCGGCATGCTTTCCCAGACCCCCGGCGAAAACCACATCACCGCGCAAATGAAAGAAGCACTCGAAACCGCCAAGGGACGTGGATGGGCCGGTAACATGATACAGGAATGGATCTCGACGGCCCTGCATGTTTCCAAAAACATCAAGAACAAGGTCGCGCCCCTCCTGCACAGCTATGAAATCGAAGACCTTTCGTTGAGATACCTTGAAGCTCAGGGACTCGTCCACACAAATACCACACTCATGGTACTTGGAGCAGGCATGGTAGGAAAAGGGCTCGTTAGGGACAGCCTGCCGAAGGTCGGCCGCATTATCTGGTGCTACCATGTCAACCAACCCGAGCTGCCTGCGGATTGGAGCGGAAATGTGACGCTCTGCACCTTCAACGACATGAAAAACTATATCACGACCGCCGACGTTATCGTCAGCGCCGCAGATGCCCCCGGCCACCTGCTCCACCTCGGACACGAACCCTTCTTCAACCAGGAACGCCCTGTCACCGTCATCGATCTCGGCATGCCGCGCAATGTCGATCCGGAACTCGACGACATGTCTTCCGACGTCACCGTGGTCGATCTGGACGGACTGAAATACTGGTACCGCCGTGAATTGGCCGACATGACAGAAATTATGGCTCAAAGCCGATCCATCATAACCGAAAACCAGAATCTCTATGAAAAAATCACCAACAGTTTTAAAGGCGGGAACCCGCCCCAGTAACCTGGCCCTAACCCAGACGCGCGATGCGCTCGACCGCATCGAAGCCATGCTCGATGGCATCGTGTTTGAAATGGTGCCCATCACCTCTGTCGGCGACACCGACCGCACCACCGACCTGCGTCAAAGTCCGGCAGATTTTTTCACCAAAGAACTGGATGCAGCCCTACTGGCCGAGGAAGTCGACTTTGCCGTTCACAGCGCAAAGGATCTCCCCTCCCCAATGCAGGAAGGGATCGACTGGTTCTGGCTCCCATGGTGCGAAGAACCCCGTGATGCCCTGATTCTCGCCCCCGGCCGCAAGGTTTCCGACCTGCCCGACAATCCCGTGATTGGCGTCAGCTCCGAGCGGCGAGAAGCCTACTGCACCAAAAAATTTCCAAAGGGAATCCAGAAAACCATCCGGGGCAACATCGAAGAACGCATCGCACAAGTAGACCGTGGCGATTTTGATGTAATGGTCATGGCTGGCGCGGCCCTCGTGCGGCTGGGGCTTACCGATCGTGTTACCGAATGGATCCCGCTCAACGAGCTGGAGGTTCCAGAGGCCCAGGGCTATCTGGCCATCACCTTCCGCGAAGGTGACCAACGCTTGATGGCCTTGCGTTCCCTGTTTGTTCATTCGGTTGTTTTTGCCGGTGCAGGCGTGAGCGACAAAGATCTATGCACCGTCGCTACTCTGCGCGCTTTGAAGCAATGCAAGATCTGCCTCTACGACTCGCTCATCGACAAAACCCTGCTTGACGAGCTACCCCCGCACAGCGAAGCCATCGACGTTGGAAAACGTTGCGGTGCACATAGCAAGGAGCAGCACGAAACCACCAAACTGATTTGCGAATGTGTACGTCAAGGCAAGAAGGTGCTCCGTCTCAAGGGAGGCGATCCCGGTATCTTTGGGCGCCTCGCGGAAGAAACCGCGGCCCTTGAGAAGTTGGGCATTCCTTTCCGCGTCATTCCCGGCATTAGTGCGTTGCAGGCCGCCACAACCGGCACCGGCATGCTATTGACCCGCCGCGACGTATCGCGCGGATTTGTCGCCCTCACGCCCCGCATGCATGGCGGCGGACTGGCCAAATGCGATGCGGAAATGAAAGATCAACTCCCGGTCATCTACTATATGTCGATCAAGGCTATCGAGCCGGTCTCGCGGCAGATGCTCGAAGACGGCCACTCCCCGGATACTCCCGCCGCTCTGGTGTTCAATGCTGGCGGCGAAGATGAACGGATCATCAAAACCACGCTGGGCGATTTGGCAAATCAGCCGGAAGCCTATCGCATCAAGCAGCCAGGCCTCATAATGGTAGGCGATATAACGGCCTATTCATACAAGACCGATCTCGGCGCCTTGCAAGGTGCAAAAGTGTTGCTCACCTGCTCGGAAGCCATCCAGCAAAAGGCAACCGACCTGGTTCGTGACCTGGGCGGACAACCGGTTCAATTCCCCTTGATCAAGCTGAAATGCCGGCACGATGTTCCGATGCAGTGCGGCGGCTATGACTGGATGGCCGTTACATCGCCTTCGTCTGTACGCGCCTTTATGGACATCGTCGCGTACCAGAAGGTCGATTTTCGCACGATCCCGAAAATCATGGTTTGTGGTCGGGGCACAGCCGCCGAGTTCGCCGATTACGGCATCCGCGTCGACGCCCAGCCGGACGTAGGGTTCAGTGCTGACTCTTTGGTTTCGCTCGCAACGGAAATTCTGAAACCCGGCGAAAAGGTCCTACGTCTCCGTTCCGACAAAGCCGGCCCGGATCTCGCAGAAGCACTCCGCAAAACCGGTGCCGAGGTTGATGATACCGTGATCTACGACAATGTACGGATCAAATATGAAGCACTACCCCCGTTCGATGCGGTCTTCTTTGCCAGCTCCTCCGCCGTGGAATCGCTGATCAGTCAATGGGGAACCGATGCCCTTGAAGGCAAGACCATTGTTGTGATTGGAAAACCCACCGCCGACGCCCTCGAACGCTTCGGCCTCAAGCCCAACGTCGTTGCCAAGGAAGCCACTGTGCCGCATGCCATTGAATCGATGGCGCAATATCTCGTATCCAACCGAATTGTGACATGCTAAACAAAAAAGGCTCCGACCAAATCGGAGCCTTTCATCACGTCGTAGCGGAAGAAATTAGTTTTTGCCGAAAATGCGGCGTGCAAAAAGTGTTCCTACGCCAAATATGCAAACCAAGCTGGCCACGGCCGGTTCCGGAATTACCTGGTAGCCCTGTGAATCCAGCGTTCCCCCAAGATCTCCTACAGCCGTGCTATAAACCGTACTTGCAACCTGTTGATCATATAGAGTCAACGAAGGTCCCTGAACATATTGTTGCAAATAATAGTCGCCTTCACCCGTGGCGGCATTATCAAAAACACGGACAAAGAAATATCCGGCATTAATATCGTTTCCGCCGACATCTGAGTCGGCATAGGAGATAACCCCATGAGTAGAAAAAAGACCTCTCTGCCCCGAAGTGGTAACCAACCAATCCAGAAGATATTCATTTGCTCCCACAGCTCCGCCAATTCCGGCTTGTTGAGCAGGAGTAGCAGGAGTCCATATTAACTGGTAAAGCGCCTGATCCACAAAGGTCACTCCGCCCGGTTGATAAACGAAGCCTTCAGAACTTTGATTTTTCAGCTCTACTGCAATATCAGCAAAAGCAGAAACCGAAACTATTGATGCAATCAGCGCTGCAAGTAATTTTTTCATTATCGAACTCCAATCAATATTCTAACGAGATTTTTATAGGCTGTAGGGCCGTTGAACGATCCAGTTTGTTGCAACCGTCGACTCGTACCAAAAACCCTGCCCAACTTTTACTACCATTGTTTCATTATCCCATTTTTCGACATCTTGTAACAGATCGAAATCGAAGACCAAGGTATATTCCGACGACTGGTAACCGGTGCCATTCCACACATATATCTTATCTCCCAGCGAAGGGGTAAAGCCCAGGTTCGTAATCGCACAATCAACCGGGTAAGGATATGAACAGATCTGAAAACCCGCTGCTATCGAATTGGTAATGGCATCATCAACAGGCACGTTTCCATTCAGATAGGAGCTTGTAGCGCTTGGAACCTCCACCCAATAACCCTCGCCACTATCCAGACTGAAATCTGCATCCCATTTTTCTACATCTTGGAGCAGATCAAAATCAAAGACCAAGGTATATTCGGACGGTTGGTAGCCTGTTCCATTCCATTTATAAACTTTGGATCCCAACGGAAGAGTATCACCATAAATCGTTAATGGCGTGTTGGTTTGGCCGCTATTGTATTGCATTCCTGCAATATAGAATCCTTGATTTTGCTGCACATGCGTGATGCCAACAATACCCATCGACGAACCGCTTTGCGCAAACGAACCGCTGACAGTACAGAGCAACGCTAAAATGACTTTGCTTTTAGATGTCATAACCATACCTACTTTTCCTGATTTATGGACAGATAATAGATATATTCAAAAGAATCCGCCCTTGGCTAGTTTTTTTTACGAAATAGTAATAGTTTCCGGTTTAGGAATCGGGCGGCGCAAGAGGCCCCGACCTCGTTCCATCCGTCCTTTCGCATAAATAATACGGCAATGGCTGCCTAATTTCTTCGCGCAATATCCAATATTTGCTGAGGAATTAAATAAACGGAGAACTATCCTCGAATCCCTTTTTTACATGAATCGGATTTCCGCCACCCTAAGCTTGGGCTAGAGTGCGCGAATGATATTTCCCGACCCAACGTCTTCAACATCCGCCCCGGGCATGTCCGATCTTTTTTTCGAGCCGGGCGGTCTGATGGAGCAGCACTGCGCCGAAGGAGACATCGATTTCGAGCTACGTCCGCAGCAGCAGAAAATGGCTCGAGCCGTGGCCGATTCCGCCGGCATGGGCCACCATCTCGCAGTAGAAGCCGGCACAGGAGTCGGCAAGAGCTTTGCCTATCTCGTACCGCAGATCCTGACCGCACTGGAGCACGAGACCCGTTGCGTCATCGCCACCTATACCATTACCCTGCAGGAACAGCTGATGCAAAAGGATATCCCCTTTGTGCGCAAGGCGCTGGGCCGTGATTTCAAGGCGGTGATGGTTAAGGGCCGCTCCAACTACCTCTGCCTCCTGCGACTCCAGCGGGCGCGCCGCTCCGCCGGCGACCTATTCGATGACACCAAATCCCGCCAGCTTGACGAAATCCATACCCTCGCCAGCAACAGGCAATTGGGTGACGGAAGCTATCAGGAACTGGCGGATCAGCCCGATCACGAGGTATGGGGGTCAATCTGCGCTGAACACGGCAACTGCACTGGAAAGCGTTGTCCCTTCTACAAGGATTGCTATTTCATGATTGCCCGTCAGCAGATGCAGGATGCCCAGGTGCTGGTGGTGAATCATTCGCTCTTTTTCGCCGAGCTGGCGCTACGCGCCGAGGGCGCGGCGATGCTCCCCCCCTACGGATACGTCGTCTTCGACGAAGCGCACCAGATGGAACACGTAGCCTCCTCGCACCTCGGCATCCGGCTATCGCTTTACATGCTCGAATTCTGGCTTCGGCGCATCCATGGCGAAAAACGCCGCGGACTCTGCGCCGTGCTCAAGGATGGCAAGGGCGCCCTGATGGCTGATCAGGCGTGGGAAGCGGTCGAACGGCTCTTCGAAGCCGTACGGAAATATTTCAAGCTCGGCCCGCAAAAAAGCCAGCAACGCATCCTTGAGCCCCCCCCCATCGAAACCGATCTACCGGTCAAGATCACCAATCTTTGCGAGCACCTCAAGACCCTTGTCCAAACGACCGAAGACGAAGGCCTGCAGGCGGAGATCAAAAGCCTGCGCAACAAGGGGCTGGAACTGCGCGACACCGCCGAGGCATTTCTAAAGCAATCACTGGCAGGCCACGTCTACTGGACCGAAACGCAGGGCCGGCGGCGTCTTCCGGTGCTCTATTCCGCCCCCATCGACGTCGGCCCCCTCCTGCGCGAAATGCTCTTCGAACAGATCCCCTGCGTCGTCATGACCAGTGCCACGCTAGCCGTCGGAGACACCCTCTCCTATTTCCGCCATCGCATTGGAGCGGAAGAATGTTCCGAACTGCGGGTCGGATCGCCATTCGACTATGCCCGCCAAATGCGGATCCAAATACCGGTGAATATGCCGCCACCGGCTTCCGACCCATTTGAAAAGGCCACCACCACCGCCATTCGCCATTTTGTACGAGAAAGCCGCGGCCGTGCCTTCGTACTCTTCACCAACGCGCGCTTCATGAAAAAAGTCGCCGACGAGCTGCGTTTTGAGTTCGAGCTGGATGGCTACGAATTTCTTGTGCAGGGCACCGGTATGCCACCGCAGCGCATGCTGGAAAAGTTCCGCAACCACGACGCCGGGGTCCTGTTCGGTCTCGATCGCTTCTGGATGGGCGTCGATGTGCAGGGTGAAGCACTGAGCAATGTCATCATCACCCGCCTCCCTTTTTCCGTACCCGACCATCCATTGATCCAGGCACGCTTCGAGGCCATCGAGGCCCGCGGCGGAAACCCGTTCAAGGAATATTCCCTGCCCGAAGCTGTTCTGAAGTTCCGGCAGGGGGTGGGTCGCCTGATCCGCAGCGCCAGCGATACGGGAACAGTCACTATTCTAGACAGCCGTGTTCGCAATCAGTGGTACGGCCGCCTCTTCCTCGAATCGATTGAAGAATGCCCGGTCGAGTTCGTCGAAATTCCCGATCTGGAAATCTAATCAAACGGTTGCGTAATCGCCCTGTCGAACGGGGTGTTGTTCAGTGCATCGATTTCAAAAAGCATGGCATCGCCGCGGTCTTCGATCGATTGAACCGGTTGCTGAACCGCTTCGACCGGACAAGCCTCATTGGTTTCAACGGCAACAGTAGCGACGACCTGCTGGGTAACGATCTGCACGGATGGAGCCGGCTTCGCCTCAATGTTCACAACCTGCGTTCGATTGGGGTGGACGATAAGATATGCGGCCAACGCGGCAACAACCAAAAGCAGTATCAACGCTAGGCGGACGGGTTTCATGCCATAAGAAATACCTGCTATCTGCTTCGCTGTAAAGCGCCGGCTACTCGCCCAGTTGAACCTCCAGCCGATAGAATTGATGCGGGCCGGCCCGTTCCGCCACATCGGTATATCCGGAAATCGGATAAGCCAACCCATTGGTCAGCGGATTGAATGGAGCAGCCAGGTTGGTGGTCCAGCCCACCCCGTAGCCCCGCCCGGACACGGAATCCCAAAAGAATGAAGACCCCGTCCTGCCTGGATGCCGGAGGGAATGCGGCGGATACCGGCTGTTTGAGCGTAGCGGTATACTGTAAGCCTGCGGAAGGCTACTTCAACTCGGCCTGAAGCCGGATAAACCCTTCACTTCCATCCATCGGAGCCGTGATTTTCCAGGTTTCCTTGTCCGTGGTTTCACTCACCATCTCCGAAGTGATGCCGTTGGTGCTCCATGTGGCATAGGGCAACGCATCGTCCCAACCGGGATCGACGGAAACCTGCGGCCGGTTTTTTGCCAGGTAATAGGTCACCGAAAACTTGTTTGCGGCCGGATCAGCAACGTAGGTATACACTGCGTTTCTGGGATAATACGACATAGGATCGAGCCCGGCGGCAAACTTCCAAATGTTTTCGATACCGTCACCTGCAGGATCATCCAGTTCCCCCTGCTTTGCTGCCGGAACATTCCAGTCGGCCAGCCAGGCTTCATAGCTGTATCCAAAGCTCCATTCCATATCCTGCATGGCTCCCAGCAGCTGATCGTCGATGGTATGAATGACATCCGTATAGTAAGGCCCCATGAACGACACAAAAGGAATATCCGTATCCCAGTGCGACCCACTGGAACCGGGCGAGTAGGAAGAAGGTGCATACATTTCGATTCGCGCCCCGCCGTTGGCGGCCTTGGCATGGCTGCCGTCCCATAAAAGTTGATCACTCGTAATCGCCGTTGCCCGCTGGGACTGACTAAGGTTCACCACCGGGTTTCCGTTGTAATAAAGCAAATGGTCAAACACAAAAGGAGAGCCCCCATAATAAAAGGAACCGTCCGAGTCCAATCCATCAATAAATCCCAGTCCATGCGCCAACTCATGCGTAACAATGGTTACAAAATCATATGACTTATCAAAAGGCACGTTTCCATCCGTTCCGAAATAGAACTCATCGAGGTAGGCAGTAGAAAAAGTAACCTGAATGTCCGCCGTTGAATCAAAGAAATCCGATCCCAACAGCTGATTGGCCAAGGCGCTGACATACCCCGTATTGACATGGTCAAATTCCGTATCGCCCGGGTCTGAAACACCGATGGCCAACGGTCCACACTGTCCCAGAATTCCGGTTCCCAGCGGATCAAGGCTGGCATTGATCACGACCGGAACGTTCCCGAATAAGCTGTGCGCCCAATTGGCGGTCGCATATTCCATCGCCGCCCGGCGCTGCGCGCCATACGTAGAATCCCTGAATCCTTCCCCGGCAGAGTCGGTATAATTTATCTGAAACGGTAGCAGACCATCGCTGATATTAACCGTCAGCGACTCCGTCGGCAGGGTGCCTCCATTGTCTATGATGGTGCTGATGCGTCCATCCGGGAGCTCGTAAGTATAGGCATATTTCAGATCCGATTCACTCGGCTCGGCAACCGCCACACCGGGCAGTGTCGTCCGCACGAAAGGAAAAATCTTCGAAACCTCGACCAGGGTCCTGTTCGTGGAGCCGGTTGATTCGATTTTACCGTTTCTCTTATACTTGAAAACCGGCAGCTCGGCCGAGGCAATCGATGCGGAATCGGGCTCGAAAGCCTGCCATGAGGTTCTTGCCTTTGCCTGATGATTAGACGCGGAACCGCTAGACCATGAAAAGCGCTGCCCAGCCCCCAGACCATCATTGGTCAGTTCCCGCCAAAGCAAAGGCGTAACCTCGATATCATTGCCAAAGTTTTTGCATTTGAGTGCAATGGTTTCCCCGGAGGATTGATTTCTGAACAACAAGGTATCACTGCCGGCATCCATCGCAAAATGGTGGGGAAACGATATGGACTCAACAGCGGCGAATCCAGCCCTCTCAGCTGTATTTTTTTGCGCTGCAGCTTGTTCCAACTGAACCTCGCCGAGCATCTCCATCCGTAGCGAAGCCCCGAACGAAGGCAGAACCAAAAGCCCGCCTAAAACCAACAAAGTATATAATCTACCCATCTCTGCACCTCGCATCGAAACAAAAGAATACCCACAAAAAAAACCGGAATAAAGATACTTACATAAAGCACAGTAAAAACGCAAGAACCCTATACCTATTCATCGCGCAAGGTGGCGTCCAGTTGCTTGCACAGAAACTCAGACAGTTTCTGATGTGCCTTGTTCACCTTTTTATCGGTAAGGGTCTGCCTTACAGATCGATAGACAAAGTTGTACGCCAAGCTCTTCTTGCCTTTTTCGATGCCCTTGCCCTGATAGATGTCAAACAAACCGAAGCTTTCGAGATCTTTCGGGTTGGACTTCTGGACCAGCGCCACGATGTCTTCATGCTTCACGGACTGGTCAACAACGAGGGCGATATCGCGGCTCATGGACGGGAATTGTGCCAGATCCTGCGTCTTGGTGATGACAAAGGAATTTTTAAGCAGCGCTTCAAGCTTCAGCTCGGCAGCGGCCACCGGACCGTTCAGGCGCCACTCGGCCCTCGCGGTTTTGTTGACCAGTCCCATGCATCCGACCACATTGCCGTCCACTAAAACGGAAACGGCCGTGCCGCTTTCGAATTCCGGTCGGTTTTCGGCTTTGAATGAAACCTTATCCAGCTTCTGTGCCGCCAGTAGTTGTTCCACCAAGCCCTTCATCCAGACAAACATTTCCTCCTCGGAAACCGGCGCACGCTTGTCGAGCAGCGAACGGCCCACCGGGCCCATCATGCCGAGCGATACCATTTCGGTCTGAACGGGAACACCGCCCACACGGTTAAAGATGCGGCCCAGTTCGTAGAAGCAGGCCTCATTGATCTGGCGGGAATGGTTGCGACCGAGGCTTTCGACCAGCTGCGGAATCAGGGAGGAGCGCATCACCGCCTGGTCCATGCTGATCGGGTGCGGCAATTCTTCGCGGCTTTCGCGGTTTTCCTTGTTGAAGAGGTCGAGCAGCGAATGGTTAACCAGCGTATAGTTCATGATTTCGCTCACACCCAGCCCCTGCAAGCGATCGCGCAACTCGGCAACGGCCCGCACGCGCGAGTCATCGGCACCGGGAATCACCTTGGCAAGCGGAGTCTTGGCCGGCACGTTGTCGACGCCGTGAATACGGGCAATCTCTTCGACCAGATCCACTTCACGTTCAAGGTCGAGCCGGAAGGTCGGAACCAATGCAGTCGCGGTTTCGCCGTTGTCGTGCTCAATTTCGATTTCCAACGACGTAAAGATTTTCTTCATTTCCTCGGCGGATATGCCCGAACCAATCATGCCTTCGATACGCGACCAGCTGAACGGGATTTCAAGATGCGGCTTCCGGTGCGGATAGACATCCACGATGCCATGGCAGACCGTGGCTCCGGCCAGTTCGCACATGAGCTCCGCCGCCCGGCGGCTTGCCCACTCGACAGAGTCGGCATTGACACCGCGTTGGAAGCGGTAGGAGGAATCGGTGGACAACCCCAGCTTCTTGGCCGTGTGGCGGATGGACGAGGTTTCGAACGCCGCTGCCTCGAGTAGAATGGTCGTCGTCTCGTCGTTGATTTCGCTAACGTTTCCGCCCATCACGCCGGCAATGGCGGAAGGTTTTTCGGCATCGGCAATCACGAGCATCTCTTCGGTCAGCGTGCGCTCGACATCATCAAGCGTATGCATCTTTTCGCCGGATTTAGCGGCACGGACAATGATCTTGTTTCCCGACACGAGGTTCTTATCGAACGCGTGCAACGGATGGCCGGTTTCGAGCATCACATAGTTGGTGATATCCACGACGTTGCTGATCGGCCGCAGACCGGCCGCTTCGAGTCGCTTCTGCATCCAATCCGGCGACGGGCCGATTTTCGCCCCCTTCAAAACACGCGCGGTGTAGCGCGGGCATTTTTCCGCGTCTTCAACCGTAACGGAGATCTCTTCGTTAACATCGCCTTCGGCTTCCAGAATCCCGTAGGCGGGAATCTTCAGCTCGGAGCCGTACAGCACCGCCATTTCGCGGGCCACGCCGATCATGGAAAGGCAGTCGGGACGATTCGGGGTGATCTCGAGTTCGATGACCGTTTCCGGCTCGCCCCATACCTTGACGAACGGCGTACCCGGTTCGAGGGAGGCCTCGAGCGGCAGCAGGCCGGAATGGTCTTCGCCCAATCCCAGCTCATCCTTGGCGCAGAGCATGCCCATCGATTCCACGCCGCGGATCTTGGCGCGCTTGAGCGTAATGCCGCACGGCAAGGTGGTGCCGACGGGCGCAAAGGGATACTTGCCGCCGACCTCGACGTTCGGCGCACCGCAGACCACCTGCATAGTTTCGTCGGTGCCATAATTGACCGTGCAGAGGCGCAACTTATCGGCATCGGGATGCGGTTCGACCGCCAGCACCTCGCCCACCACAACGCCGGCAAAGTCGGAGCCGATCGTTTCGATCGCCTCGACCTCCAGCCCCGCAAAGGTCAGCTTATCCGCCAAGCCTTCAATGGTGTCCTCGAAATCAACATATTCCTTCAGCCAACTGACCGGTACCTTCATAAATCCTTCTCCGCATGCAAAAAATGAGCGTTCTGTATACCGGTTGCCGCAAAACGGCTCAAGCCATTCGTGCGGCGGGTTCTTTCAGGGCGACTCATAATCATAATGATGCCGGCCGCTGGCAAGCCCCTTGACACAGACCAAAGAAACTACAAAATCGCATGCCCAAGCGAGGGAGTTCATTGCATGGGTGTTGCCGCATCTTCGGGATAAATCCAACCATCAGGAGAGGAATACCATGAAAATGAAAATTGAAATGGCGGAAGTCATGAAATGCAGCGCTGAAGAATGCGCCTACAACCACGACGGCGGATGCCACGCCCGGGCGATTACCATCGGTGATGGAACCGTTCCCCACTGCGATACCGCATTCAACTGCGGAAGTCATTGCTCATCCAACAACAAAGCCGGCGTTGGCGCATGCAAGGTAGGCGGATGCATGCATAACGTCGATTTCGAATGCCAGGCTGCGAATATTTCAGTCGGCACCAGCGGAGGTCGAGCCATGTGCAAGACCTTCCAAATGTAGCAAAGCAGCGGTGGCACCCTGTATGCATTCCCTCCGTATGCATCAGTAAGATTGAACGAAATGGAATACGCCTGCTCCAACGGACATGAAGGAGGCGCCCCTTGTGAACAGATTTATCCTACTCGTATCCCTCATCCTGACCTGTGCCCTTGACAGCCTGTCGCAGGAATTTACCAGCGGCCCGGAACGGACCGATCTGATTGAGCTGTTCACGTCGGAAGGGTGCAGTAGCTGCCCTCCCGCTGACCGAAAGATAAATGCCCTGGCCGATGACAGGAAGCTATGGACCAACTTCGTCCCCGTCGCCTTCCACGTCGACTACTGGGACTATCTAGGGTGGAAGGATCCCTACTCGTCAGCGACTTTTAGCGCACGCCAACGACGCTATACAAAACAATGGCACGCCCGCACTTCGTACACACCCTGCTTCGTGGTGAACGGCGTTGCCGCACGTAGACCGGTCTCCACCGGGCACATCGATCAGGCCGGCATATTGAAGGTGGAACTGCGGGACGGCCAGGCCTCCATCACCTATTCCCCCATCAAAGCGAGCGGTGACTATATCGCCTGGCTGGCCCCGCTATCCGGTAAACTCAGCACCGCGGTCAAGTCCGGGGAAAACCGCGGCCGAACCCTTGAGCACTGTTTTGTGGCACTCGGGCTGATGAACGGGAAGATGAACAAGTCAGGAAGCACCTATTCCGCAACATTAGCCATCCCCGCCAGCGACCATACCAAAGCCATCGCCATCTGGGTCTCCCGCAAGAATTCCCTCGCGCCCCTGCAGGCCACCGGCGGATGGTTGTAGGGCGGGAATGGTTGAGCGAAGCGAATCCTTCCCGCCGGACGCCGCCCCCAAAACCGACGGCGGGAAGGTTTTCAACCGTTCCTGCCCTACAATCCATCAAACGATGGAATCATCGTTGATCATTCCGGCGCTACAAATTATCTTCCTTGCATGTCGAAAGACTTACCAAACCGTGGGCACCTGAAGCGCATTCCGGTCTGGATTCCGCAGACCCACAGCGTAATTTATTTCGTCACGGCATGCTGCGCCAACCGCAGAAAGATTTTTGTGGCCCCCCTCTCCGTAGGAATTGCACTCCATTCGCTGATCAAATGCACCGATGCATCGGATTGGAATGTTCCACAAATCTGTTTCATGCCGGATCATGTACATCTGATGTTGCTGCCCATGCGTGAACGCGAACAGAGACTTTCCAATGTAATGCAACGCTGGAAATCCTCCACCAAGCAGCGACTCAACGCGGCAGGGATAGAAGGCGATATCTGGCAACGGGAATTTTTTGATCGCCTCTTGCGGTCTAATGAAAGTTTGACCGACAAATGGCGCTACGTGGAAATGAATCCCGTTCGGGCGGGGTTGTGCTCTGTTCCCGAGGATTATCCATATCTTGGCACTCCCGAGCAGATCCTGCTCCGCCTTTCTTGATTGTAGGGCGGGAACGGGTGAGCGAAGCGAATCCTTCCCGCCACCCGCCAACGCCCCACCAACGGCGGCTGGAAGGTCGTTGACCGTTCCAGCCCTACAACACGCATCCACAAAAAAACCGCCCTCGATGGAGAGCGGTTTTTCGACTTGTCCGTCGCAGCCCGAAGGCGAAGACGGATTAGCGGGCGTAGAATTCGACGACCAGCGAGATTTCGCAGGTAACCGGAACTTCTTCCATGGTGGGAAGGCGGTTCAGTTCGGCCGTAAGTTCCTTGTCGTTCGCGGTGACGTATTCGGGGGTCTTGGCCACCTGCTGGGCCAGAACGAATGCGTCGAGATCCTTGGACTTTTCACGAACGGTAATCTTGTCGCCGATAGACAACTGATAGGAAGGAATGTTTACCTTCTTGCCGTTTACACGGAAGTGCCCGTGCGAAACCATCTGGCGGGCCTGATAGATCGTGCGGGCCATACCAGCGCGCAGGACAACCACATCCAAGCGGCTTTCGAGCATCTGCAGCATCACTTCACCAGCGTTGCCCGGCTTACGGACGGCCTTGGCGTATACGTTGCGAAGCTGCTTTTCGCTCAGGTTGTACTGGTAACGAAGGCGCTGCTTTTCGGTCAGCTGCTTGCCATAGTCGGACTGCTTGCCGCGGCGACGGTTCGGGCCATGCTGTCCCGGAACGTTCGGCCGACGTTCCAAATACTTTTCGGATTTCGGGGTAAGGGCAATGCCCAGACGGCGTGCCTTCTTAATTTTCGGTCCTGTATATTTCATTGCTTTCCTTTCAATCTCCCGTGTGCATCCCTGCAAATTAAGCCGGCGTTACCGGCCGCCCGTTTGGATTGTTCGAATCCGGGCGCTCGCCCCGCACCGTGCGGTATTTGTCTCTTTGGCGATGATCCTTCGGTCAGGATTCCGTTTTACGGGAAACAAGACGGGCATTTATATCGGATCGCTTGGGGCAGTCAACCCCGTTTACCCGCAAATGTTTACAGTAGCAAATCGCGGGGATGACTTGATTTAGCGAGCCAATCCCATAAGGTTTAGAGCCCATTTAACACAAGGAGGAAACCATGGCAGCAACCAAGACAATAGAAGGAAACATGCTTATCGCCCAAAGTGGAGGCCCCACGGCCGTCATCAACCAAAGCCTGATCGGTGCGGTGATGGAGGCCAAGAAGTACAAGGCCATCAAAAACATCTACGGCGCACTGCATGGCATTCAGGGCATTCTCGACGAAAACCTGATCAACCTGAAGAAGGAATCCAAGTCCACCCTCGAGGCCGTCGCCAACACGCCCTCCTCCGCCCTCGGTTCCGTGCGTCGCAAGCCCACGCCCGAGGACTGCGAAGCCATCTTCAAGGTGCTCGAAAAATATGATGTGCGCTACTTCTTCTACATCGGCGGCAACGACTCCGCCGAGACCACCCACATCATCAACGAGGAAGCCAAGAAGGCGAAATACCAGCTGCGCTGTTTCCATATCTGCAAGACCATCGACAACGACCTGCGTCAGAACGACCACACGCCCGGCTTTGGTTCCGCCGGCAAGTTCGTGGCTCAGGCCTTCATGGGCGACAATCTCGACAACGTCGCTTTGGGCGGCGTGAAGATCAACGTCATCATGGGCCGCCATGCCGGCTTCCTGACCGCCGCCTCCGCCCTTGCCCGCCAGGACGAGGAAGACGGTCCGCATCTGATCTACCTGCCGGAACGCCCGTTCGCCATGAGCCGCTTCATCAAAGACGTCAAGGCCGTCCACAAAAAACTGGGCCGCTGCGTGATCGCCGTCTCCGAAGGCATTGCCGATGCCAAGGGCACCCCGATCGTTGCCAAAGCATCCGCCACTAAGGAAGTCGATTCGCACGGCAACGTGCAGCTCAGCGGAACCGGCGCACTTGGAGACATCCTGGCGCAGGAAATCAAGAACAAGACCAGCATCACCCGCGTGCGTGCCGACACCTTCGGCTACCTTCAGCGCTCCTTCGCCGGATGCGTCTCCGAAACCGACGCCAAGGAAGCCTTCGGCGTCGGCGCCACTGCCGTGAAGGAAGCGATCAGCGGCAACAAAGATGGCTCAATCGCCATCAAGCGCAAGCCGGGCAAGAAGTATGCGGTCGAGTTCAAGCGCGTTCCGCTCAAGAGTGTTGCCAAGGAAACCCAGCACATGCCGGCCAAGTTCATCAAC
>JBNKSB010000224.1:0-5393 GCA_050297095.1 Pontiella sp.
CAGCACGCTCATGGTAATGAGCATGAAGACCGTGCCGAGCATGATCCAGTCGATCCGCCTTGGTTGGATGCCATTCATTGTTCACCTCCAAGGAGTCGAACAATTTTTGACTGGCAGAACCCAGGCGTCGTCGGCCTTGTAGTCACGGCGGCTGTTGCAGTCCCGATAATCAAAATTCGACATTCGACATTCGAAATTCTCATATCCCCTCCTTTTCGAGGGTGCCGTCGTACTCGAAAATATCCTGATACAGCTCGTGGAGCCGGGGGGCGACCGTCGTGCCGCCGAAAACCCCGTTCTCTACAATGAAGGCAATGGCATAGCGAGGAAAATCAAAGGGCGCATAGGAGATCATCCAGGTATTCTTCTTTCCCTCCTCCTTCGGGCCATATTCCGCCGTGCCGGTTTTCCCGGCAATTTCAATGTTGCCGACCTGTACGCACTTGGCTGCTTCGCGCCCGCCCATTACATCGTCGTACATGCCGCCGCGCACCACCTCCAGCGCTCTCGCCGGGATATCGATCCGCCGAATCTTGTAGGTGGGGTTTTGCTGATAGGGATCATCCGGGCTGAACCGAAAGTTCCGGATCAGGCGCGGGCGGTAGAGGTGTCCGCCGTTGGCAATGGTGGATGCCACCATCGCCATCTGCAATGGAGCCACAAGGATATCGCCCTGACCAATCGACAGGTTGCAAGCCCCCGCTTTGCCGATGGCGGTATCGGGAAGGTTTCCGTACTTCCCGCCGTTGGCCATGACCGATCCCGGTGCATCCAGATCGGGGAAAAGTCCGGCGACCTGGCCGAGCCCGAAATCGCGGGCCATGCGGTACATCGGTTCGTAGCCTACCTCCAGCGCCATCTTGTACATGTAGACATTGCAGGATTTTTCGATGGCCTGCCGGAGGGTCAGGTTGTCGCCGTGGCCATATCTGGCATTGCAGCGCATCTTTCGTTTACCGACCATGTGGTAACCGGGGCAGTCGTGCGTCACTTCGACATATTCCGGAAATTCCCGCAAGACGCCGAGGGCGGCCACGGGCTTGAAGGTGCTGCCCGGCGCATAGCTGCCATAGACCGCGCGGTTGTACGTGGGCGCGGTCTCATCCTTCATCAGGCTCACACGGTACTCGCTGCTGGCGATGTAGAGGTTGGGGTCGAAGCCGGGCGAACTGACCATGGCGAGCACATCGCCGTTGTTGGGGTCGAGCACGACCACGGCACCGCGCACCGGTCCTTTGAAGGGATCGGAATCCAGACGCATGGTCAGCGCATCCCAGGCAAACTTCTGGATGTTGGCATCGATCGTCAACTGCAGGTCGCCGCCGGCGCGGGACGGATCGATCTGCAAGTCCCGGTGGTGGAATCCGGAGGCATCGATCTGGACGAGCTGGTAGCCCGGTTCCCCCTTGAGTAAATCGTTGTATTTGTCTTCGAGCCCTTTTTTGCCTTCGAGGCCTCGCATGTCGAAGTCAAAGTCTGTGTCGTCGCCTCCCTTTTCCTCTCCCGCATCCATCGTAAAGCCGAGCAGATGCCCGATGCTGGCGCTGACCATGTCGTTGTAGTGGCGGGCGGGCTGGTAGTATATATCGGTTCCGGCCAGGCTGGAGCAGGTGTCCGCCCATTTGGCCATGGTTTCTTCATCAATGTTCTTCCACGCCAGCAGCGGCAGCGGACGTCGCGCAAAAATATGGTTTTCAATGTCCTGCAACGTCAAGGGGAGCTCGGTTTCGCCCAGCCGTTCGGCAATCTCATACACCAGCTCCAGCGTGTTGGCCGCCGTGCTGGTAGGCTGTTCGTCCAGCTCACTGGTGTGAATGACGATGGAGTTGCCTTCAACCAGCTTGTCGGGATCAAGGCCGGGCAGACGGCGAAGCATGGCCGAGCCTTCCTGCGATGCGGCCCATTTTTCAAGCGCCTCCTGCGCTGCCGCGGTTTCGTCGGTCGTCAGGTTTTTCCACGCCACCAAGGGCTGGTCGGGCGTCAGGGCCAGGTGCTTCAGGATATCGTGGTAGGAGATATCCGGTTTGCGCCTGACCTTTTGCCAGATCTTATGCATCAGTTCCAGCACGTTGGCGACGGTCGAGCGCGGAGCCCGCAGCTCGGACGTGTAGATGGCGATGCTGTAGTTGGGCACGCTGTCTGCCAGACATTCGCCATGCGTGTCGTAGATCTTTCCGCGCACCGCCGGCAGGCGGACCCGTCGTATGCTTTGGCTGCGAAACTGCTCGTCAAACCCGCTCTTTTGCTGGACCTGCAGTTTCCACAACTCGGCCACAAGGGTACCCATGCCGGTGAGCATCAGCCCGAGAACCACCCAAATGACCAGCACGCTGGCCTCTCTTTTTCGCCGCACCTTCATTGCCAGCCATACCTCCTCGGATTGGGAATCAGGGATTCCATCCAGTTGATGGTGCGCGATACCAAGGGGAGGGTGGCCATGCCCAGCACAAGCGAGCCGAACAGGCGCAGCAAGACCATGCCTGCGGAAAACCCGCGCTGGCCGGTCGCCGAATAGATCAGCAACGTCGTTAAGGCCGTGAAAAGCCCCATGACGGCCCCCAGAGCCAGCTGGGTTACCAGCCCGTCCGAAAAAATTTCGTTGCGAATGCGACGCGCGCCCATGGCCATCGCCGGAAACGCCAGCGCGGCCGGGCCGAACGAGCCCATTTCAAGCCCATCCTGAAGCAGAGCCGCCAAGCCGACCGCCATCCAGAAGTCCGGCGAGCCCTTCCGGAGGGCATGGTGCAAGGCCATGGCCGCCAGAATGGGCGGCTTCATCCCGCCCAGTGGCGCCATCGCCGGAAGCACCTGTTGCAGCAAGGCGCCGCAGACAATGATCAGCAGCATGTAGGTGCGTCGCTTCATTTCCGCACCTCCCGGGCTGAAGGCAAGACGACAAACACATAGTCGAGCAGGCCGACCGTTGCGCGGGGGATGATTTCCGCATACTGGAAAAGGCCGGATTCGTCTTGGAAGACCTTGCTTACGTAGCCGATGTGTACGCCTTTGGGGAATGCACCCAGCCCCGAAGTGACCACCTCATCGCTAACCCGAACGACCTCGTCCTTGTTGACAAAATCAATGCGCGCGCGCGGTTCACCCTTCAGGTTGCTTCCACTGCCGCGGACCAGGCCGAACACGTCGTCGCCATCCTGTCGTTTGATCTTGGCCGAGACCTGGCAGGCGGGATCGGAAATCAGCAGCACCTCGGTGGTAAAGGGAGCGGGTTCCGCGGTTTTTCCCACGAGCCCGTCGGGACTGATCACCGCCAGATCCGGGGCCACGCCCGCCCGCCGGCCCTTGCCGATGCGAACCGTGTTCCACCAGCCACTAATGTTGCGGCTGACGACATCGCAGGGGATCATCGTGTCGGGTTGTTCCTGGTAGAATTTGAAGGCATGGCGCAGACGGGCATTGTCCGCTTCCGCATCGCGCAGGCGGTTGAGTTCGGCCTGGACGCGGACCAGTTCGCGCGACAATTCCAGGTTTTTTTCCGCCGCTCCGCCAATACCGCGGATAGCCGCCGAAGCCTCGGAAAGCCGTTTCCAGATACTGGAGGTGCCGCGTTCCGCCGGAGCCATGGCGCTTCGTACCGCGCCCTTGCCCTTGAGGGTGAGCGAGGGAAGCGGAACAAACACCACCAGTAGCAACACAATCGCTGCCACGGCATATATTATCTTTTTGTTCCTAAAAGCCATCCATCCCTATCCCAGGGAGGACGGGCGCATCAGCGCATTACAGGAAGGGTTGAATCAGGGAGAACTAGCCGTTCGGCCCCGCCATTTTACGTAGGAAATTGATCTCGTGCAGGACAATACCGGTGCCTTCGGCCACGGCGCTCAACGGGTCGTCTGCAATATGCACGGGCAGACTTGTCTTTTCCGAAATAAGCGTATCGAGCCCGCGCAGCAGCGCTCCGCCCCCGGCCAGAACCATTCCGCGGTCGACCAGGTCGGCCGCCAGCTCGGGCAGGCAACGCTCAAGGGTGACGCGCACCGCTTCAACAATGGCGTTCACCGGTTCCTGCAGGGCCTGGCGCACCTCTTCGGAGCTGATCGTCAGCGTTCGCGGCAACCCGGCCACTAGATCGCGACCCTTGACTTCCATGGTGCTTTCTTCACCACCGGTCAGGGCCGATCCCATCGTAATCTTAATTTCTTCGGCGGTTCTTTCTCCTATCAACAAGTTATATTCCCGCTTTATGTGCTGGATAATCGCCTCGTCCATCTCATCACCGCCAACACGCACGCTCCGGCTATAAACAATGCCGGCCAGGGAGATCACGGCAACCTCGGTCGTGCCACCCCCGATATCCACGATCATATTACCGGCAGGTTCCTGTACAGGCAGGCCTACTCCGATCGCTGCGGCCATTGGCTCTTCAATTAAAAACACATCGCGCGCGCCCGCATGCATTGCGGAATCCTTTACCGCGCGCTTTTCCACTTCCGTTATTCCGCTCGGCACGGCAATCACCACTCGGGGCCGCACCATCTTCTTTCGGTTATGCACCTTCTGGATAAAATAGCGGAGCATCGCCTCGGTCACTTCAAAATCCGCGATGACCCCGCTCTTCAGAGGGCGGATCGCCACAATATTGCCGGGGGTGCGTCCAAGCATCCGCTTGGCCTCGTCGCCCACGGCCAGAACCCGGTTCGTGCCGGCCTGTACCGCCACCACCGAGGGCTCGCGGATCACGATCCCGCGATCCCGCGCATACACCAATGTATTCGCTGTTCCCAGATCGATGCCAATATCGCTGGAAAACACTCCCATGGCCCGGTTCAACATATTGCAGTTTCCTTCTTAAAAATTGGGTTTAATAAAACCGATAGACAATGGGACAAATCGCCCCGCTTGGTCAAGGTCAAATGAGGCACACCGCGCGTGCCATTCTCAAAAATGGCCAACGGCCGCCGGCAGGGGGCGGGGTGGAAACGTTTGGCGTTTGAGGTGGGCCGTTTGAGGTCGTATATCGTGCAGCGCCAGCGGAGATCGCGAAAGAACCTTCACATGATGTCGAGAGTAAGGAAATAACTTGCTGCTGTTGTTGTACGTCACGCGAGTGCGGTCATCTTTACTTCTTACCCTCAGAATCTCCTGGGTGTGATCCTCTCCCTTAACGATAACTAGAGTTTTTCTGGGGTCTAAAGTCATTCCGCTGTTCCATCAAAACATCATTTCATAGGACCGACCCAATGGTAGACTAATCGTGAATCTTGAGACCAAGCCCTCCATCCCTCATTATCTTCCTTCCCGCAGTCCCATCACTTACGAGAAAAAAGTTTAATGAGGATTCGTTCTATAAGCTTAATGACCACACCTGCGACAATTGCGATTCCTATCGCAATGAACACAGGTTTCAGTATTACGGAATAGTCATGCATATCATT
>JBNKSB010000225.1:0-2707 GCA_050297095.1 Pontiella sp.
CTGGCAACGGGAGGCCGGGCACACCTATGGAAGCACACCTACCCGAATCTCATGGCCTACCACAATTCGATGTCCCGCCTGCGCAAGGTTGGCCTGCTTGTTCAACATCACGATGACGGAAAGCTTCCACATCTCAAACTAACACCCCAAGGGCGAGATTTTCTTCCCGCCTACTATCTTCCCGAACGGCAATGGAATACCAAATGGAACGATATTTGGTACGTGCTCATATTCGATGTGCCGGAGAAAGAGCGTCATTATCGCGATACCTTACGCGCCTTTCTCAAACGGATGCGCATGGGATGCCTCCAGAAAAGCGTTTGGATTACCCCACGCGATATTCGCCCCGAATACGACGATCTCAATCGCGTAGCCAATGTAGATGCCATCGCCTATCTCCTTGAATCCAAGACCGTGTTACATCAGGACGAAACGGAAATGGTTGAAAACGCGTGGAACTTTGCATGGCTACATGAGCTACAGGATCGCTATCTGACCATTTTCTCGAAGAATTTGGAACTTCTCAAGGATACGGATCACGACCAGCCGGCGCTCATGAACCTGCTCCGCCAGGAGTCGGAGGCCTATGTACAATGCATGCGCACCGACCCGCTCCTCCCGAACGTCCTTCTCCCCAAAAACTACCTTGGAAAGAACGTCTACGAGCTACGCCAAACCATCCGAACGAACATCGGCCAGCAACTACTAAAGTATCTCATCTAAACACCACGATCGTGGCTATTGGATGACACACCTTTTCATGGCCTTATCTGCCGACACGGGCTCAGGTTCAGATGACAACCCAGCTGCAAAGGCGGCGCGACCAATGATTTCCTCCGCGGACATACCGCTATCGCGCAATTGGTTGATGCTTTCGGAGCGTTGACGCTTGCTCAGCTTTTCGCCGTTTTTATCGCAGATCAAAGGGTGGTGGAAATATTCGGGAACCGGCGCTTCAAACGCTTGAAACAGCAGGATCTGGCGGGCGGTGCTGGCGAGGATGTCTTCGCCGCGTATTACACAATCCACGCCGTGGCGGATGTCATCGCAGACACAGGCAAACTGATAGGTCCACTGCCCCTGCCGGTCGCGCAATGAAAAGTCGCCGCATTGCTGCTTCGGAATCTGGCGGCAGGTACCCCGGCGCAAATCCTCGAATACGACCTCCCTCGCCGGAACACGAAAGCGGACGGTGTTTCCCTCCAGCGGGAGGCCTTTCTGTGCACAAGTTCCCGCGTAGCACAGCTCACCAGCCGTATCCTTCTGCTCATCGAGAATCTGCTTGCGGGTGCATTCGCAGCCATAGACCAGCCCCTGCATTTCCAGCAGGCCCAGCATCTTTTCATAATAGTCGCCGCAATCGCTCTGTCGGAATTCCGACACACCGGTCGCACTGGACAAGGTCATGCCCCCGTCCGGCATTAAGCCGAGCCACGCCATGGTTTCGAGAATCGATTCCTCATACTCGGGCCGACGGCGGGAAAGGTCGTGATCTTCGATTCGGCAGATCACTTTTCCGTCCCTGGCCCGAGCAATGCCCCACACATACAGCATGTGGAGCACATGGCCCAAGTGTAGATAGCCGGTCAGACTGGGAGCAAAGCGAGTAACCATCACATCAAATCTAGTTAACTACAAGATACACATAATTCGCATAACGTGAATACGGTGCTTTTTTATGCCTCTTGTACATTTTGTGGTGAAGTATTACGACCGGCAGGCATCGATGAAGGCCCGCACCTTGTCGATATCCTTGACGCCGGGCTCGATCTCGACGCCGGAGCTGACATCTACGCCCCACGGTTGCACGAGTTGGACCGCTTCGGCCACGTTTTCAGGCGTCAGGCCACCGGCCAGCAAGATCGGGGTTTCGCAAGCGCGCACCAGATCGCGAGCCTGTTCCCAGTCGCATGCGATCCCGGTTCCCCCGACCGTCTTGGGATCGTAGGAATCAAGCAGGTAGCGGTCGAACGAAAAACCGTGCTCGGCGAAATAGAGTTCTTCCGGTTTCAGCGCGCGCCACACGTCGAGGCCTTGGAAGATTTCCCGATCGAGCCTCCAGTTGTCCGGCACCCGATGAACCTGCAGCACATCCAGGCGCGCATGCTGGGCCGCATGGGCCAGCTCGGCTTCCGTCGGGCTAACGAATACGCCCACGCGCTTTATACCTTCAGGGGTTTCCCAGTGCCCGACGGTTTTGGGATCCACATAGCGCTTCGACTGTGGCCATTGGATAAAACCGAGCGCATCGGGCCCTAAAGCAGAAATCTGCCCGAGGTCGCCCTCCGAGCAGATTCCGCAGATTTTAACAAATATGCCCATCGGACCTATTCGGCAACCGCCTCGGCATCGGATAAATCCATCTCGGCGACGTCTTCCGCGATTTCGGAAGCGGCTTCGATGGCGATTGCCTTGTTTTCGTCATGGTTGTCGAAGAATAACGGATTCTGGCCTTCGGCCCAGACGATCTCGAGATCGTCGATGCCGACAAAACCGAATGCCGCACGAACTTCGCTGGTCAGCGCATCGCGCTCGTCGCCTTCCTTGTAGACACCGCCGGATGCCACCAGCAGGACAATGCTCTTCACCTTATGCAACGGCTTGATGCCGTCTTCGCGGCTGATCGAAAAGGTCAGGCCGGGCGTCAGCACCTGGTCGATCCACGCCTTCATGATGGCCGGAACGGTGAAGTTCCACATCGGCATGG
>JBNKSB010000226.1:0-7905 GCA_050297095.1 Pontiella sp.
ACGATGTGCTCACCGGTAAGCAACAGCACCCGGCGCGAAAAACCGGCGACTTTGGAAAGCTCGGCCACCATGCGTTGAACCCCCGGGTTTTCAATGGGACCACTTTGGCGAACCAGTCGTTGGATCCCTAACGAGAGGCGAATCAGCCTCAGCAGGCTGATCACTGTTCCCAGCATCCAGAGGATGCCGGCGATTTTCCACCAATCGGTTTTCCCTACCGGCCGGGGTGCGGCAGCCGTGGCATGAAAGGCAACAGGTGAAGCTACCGGTTCGGAAGTAAGGGAAAGATCTGATGAATGGGACGGACTTCCCTGAATTATGGCATGTGTTCTGTTTTCCGCCGGGGTCTTCGGCAGTTCCCATGCAAGGAGTCCGCCGAGAAAGACCGCCAGCAAGGAAACGAGGCCCAGAGCATAGCGCAGGCTGACGCGAGCGGCGGACACTGCGCGCAATGCCGTATAGAGAAAAATCGCCGAAAGCAGCCCGATCCAAAGCGTATGCAGAAGCGCGGGAACCAATGTTTCCATGAATCCCAGATTCATTCCCCTTCCCTCCTGGCATCATTAAGCAGTTGGCGAAGTTCATCGATTTCGTTGGGGGTAACCTGGTCGGAACCGAGCAATTGCTGCAAAGCCAGGGCGGGATTCCCACAGAAGGCATTTTGGATCAGTTCGCGCAGAACGGGAGTTGCGGTTTGCTCCCGCGAAACTTTTGCACTCCAAATATGGGTGACGCCGCTGGTTTCGCGACCGACAAGCCCTTTGCGCTCCATGCCCTGCAAGACGGTGAGCACGGTGGTGTAGGCGCGCGGCTTTTGATCGGGCATGGATTCGAGCACCTCGCGCGCCGTGGCGTGCCCTTTTTCCCATAGTACTCCCAACACCTGTAATTCCAATGCGGACGGACTCTGCTTTCCCATAAACAAATCTCCTGATTACTATAAAGATAGAGGTTACTATGTTTATAGTAGAACGGGAAGGAGATTTTTTTATACTTTTTAACGGAGATTTTCGGGGAATCGTACCGTTTAAAGAATGGATTGCACAGGTCGTAGACGCATCGCCTGTTTGCGGTATTGAGGCCTAAACAAAAAGAAATTCTATCGGCATTCACCGGGCAGGGAATGGGGATTCCCTATTGGTCGATGGCTTTGTCGGTCTGGCGGGCAACCGGCTTCTGGACAGGCCGAAACGGCTGAATAAAGGCTTCGGTGAAGTCGTAGCCATGCATGAAATCCTCGATGGAATCTTCGTCGGTTTTGCCAAGGAGGCCATGGTTGACAAGATTGAAGACGATGTTTCCGAAATCGACGCACCCGCGGATACCCCATTCCGATAGAACGCGCTTGGTTACGGGCCCGAATTCCTGAAGCGCATATTCACGGATGCCTTCCAGCAGCTCCTGGCCACTGACATGGCGTGGTTTATCGAGCTGGCGAACGGTATGATCGAGTCCTTCCCGAACAAACAAGTAGGCTTCAGCGGTGTAGCGCTGATCCGTTTTAAGGATCGGGGCGAGCATGTCATCTATGGTTTCGTGGGTCATCGTCTAAAAATGGTTTCGTATTTTATCTGCCAATTCGTTCATTTCTTCAAAATCATCGTATTTTTTTGCATTCCAGTTCCAGTGGTGGCCATCTCCGCTAAACCGAGGAATAACGTGAACATGAATATGGGGCACTTCCTGTCCAGAGGCCTTTCCATTGTTTTGCATAATATTGACCCCGTCAGCGCCCAACCCGTTCATTTGGGCTCCGGCAATACGTTTAGCAATGATATGCAACTTGGCCAAAATCTTATCCGGCGTCTCGGTAACCGGATCATAATGCTGCTTGGAAACCACCAGTGCATGACCTTTGATAATTGGGCTAATATCCATGAACACCAGCAAATCTTCATCCTCGTAGACAACCGTTGAAGGGATTTCCTTCGCGATGATTCTGCAGAAAATACAGTCATTCATGGCTTTGCTCCACTTTTTCAATTCCAGCCGGTGAATATATCTTTGGCTTGTCATGCTTTAGGTACCAGTAACGGGCAATTAGACCCAACAGAAAAATAGCACAGACTACCAGAATATAGCGTTTCTCTTGCTCGGTAAGCCCAAAACCAGCCTGTAAAGGTGTAGTTTTCTTTTTCATGTAAAGTATTATACAAAATTCTTTACATGTTTTTTATTTTCAAGTCTACAAAAGTATAGCGTGCACCTGCTCTTCAATCAGAACCGTGCATGTTACTTATTCCATTTCCGCTGGCGAAGAAGCCTCTGAGTCTTTGTCCTTCTTGGGGTCTGGCGGGAAACCGGGGCGAGGCGGCATCCCTGCTCCTGATCGGCGATCATGCTTCCGGAAAAATTTCCGGGCTTGCTGCATAAGCTGGTCGTTTTTCTCTTTTCCAAGGATGCGTTCCATTTCCATTCGATTAAGTACAAGTATCTTCAATTGAGCGTTTTGCGCGTTGGATACTTCCTGAATAGCGGCATCCAGCTCATCCATGCTGACCCCACTATCCTGAAGTTCCGAAAGCTTTCTGCGTGCATTGCTCAAGCGCTTCCAGTTGTACTTCATTTTTTCTCGATGAGCTTTCTGCAGGGCTAGGATCTGTTTGCGCTGATTTTCATTTACGCCGATCTCGTTCAAGGCCTTTTCCATCAGTTTCAAATGACGTTCTTTAAACTGCTGTCTCTGTTCCGGTGGTGGTGTTGGATGGTCCTTGCGCTTGATAGACACATCCTCCCTTGGTTTAGTGCTGCTTTTGGGCGGATTAGGGACTTCGTTCGTTTGTGCCATGAGCGGCATGGCATTCAATGCTATCACCATTAGAACGATCTTTGTTTTCATTTACCTTACTCCTTATAATCAACACCTGTTGTATAACGTTTTTCCCATCGTACTATTGTTTAAATAGCACAAACTTTTTCCACTATGAATCTATTGCTACAATCCCTTTTCTCCTTAGATTGGATAAAAGGGAAATAAGAGCGGCCTAAAAGGAAAAATCAAACCTCGGCAGTTTTGATCCCCTCGGATTTGCTTGGTTTTTAGGTGAAAACAAGCCTGTTAATTGTGCGGTTTGGGCACAACTTACTATATTTCCATGATTTATAAATATCGGCATTCATAGACCTACATTCTTGTCCTAACGTTATTTGAATAATAAGGTGCTCATATTGTGTTTTCTAAGTCTTGGACAACTACATTTAGTGGTGGTGTTTTTTTTTAGGTTAATTTTCCCCTAATCCCTTGAGAGTCTCGCATACATTTCCTACCGTCCACACTCGCAATGAAGATCAGGAAACCACTACCTGTTAATAACTTGTCAATAAACGTGGAAATCCTGTTAAGGGGGAAAATTTGGATACAAAGCAGAAACAGTGCTCTAGAATTTGGGAAGATGCCTGCAAACAGTTAAAAGGCATTCTCTCTGAGGATATTTATGATCGGTGGATTGCCGTCATTCAGTGTGTTTCTGGTTCCGGAAATTCGCTCCAGTTAGCGGTAGCCAATGATTTTTATAAAGACTGGCTAGAAGAAAATTATCTTCCGATGATCCGTAAGGCTGTTCTGGTTGTCAGTGGAAAAGAGATGGAAATCTCGTTGGAAGTGGATTCCAGTTGCTTCGATGCTGTTATTGAAGAGGACCCTAAAGCAGAAACGGTGCAATCGGGTAATATCTCTATTCCATACCTCGGTCTTGGAAAATCCAAGCCTAGCCACAATCTTAACCCAAACTACACGTTTGACTCTTTTGTTGTTGGCGCTTCCAACCAGTTCGCCCATGCCGCTTCATTGGCGGCGGCAAACTCGCCGTCCCGAACCTACAACCCCCTCTTTATTTATGGAGGTGTTGGGCTCGGAAAAACCCACTTGATGCAGGCAATCGGGAATCATATCGCTACGAAAAAACCTCGGACCAAGATTTGCTACACCACTTGCGAGTCGTTTACCAACGAATATATCGATGCAATCCAAAACAGCAATGTTTCGGCTTTTCGGAAGAAATATAGAAAAATCGATATGTTGCTAATCGACGATATTCAATTTCTGGACGGAAAATCCGGACTTCAAGAGGAATTTTTCCACACCTTCAACGCGCTTTTTGAAAACCATAAGCAGATCGTACTGACTTCGGATCGGACACCTAGCGAAATGGCTGGGTTGGCTCCTCGGCTGATTTCTCGTTTTGAGTGGGGATTGGTTACCGAATTGGGAAGACCCGATGTGGAAACGCGTTCCGCAATTCTACGCAAAAAAGCCGAATTGCTTCATTTGAATATTGATCACACCCTCTTGGACTACCTGGCCGAACGAGTTTCTTCGAATATCCGCAGTTTGGAAGGTGCATTGATACGGGTGGCTACCTTCATGTCCCTCACCAACCAGCAGGTTAATGTAAAAAAGGTTGATGAACTGCTTCATGATTTGCTCGATAAGGAATCGAGGGCCACGGTCAATGTCGACATCATCCAACGCACAGTTGCTGAACACTTCGAGCTTCGCGTTACAGATATTACGGGTAAAAAACGATCAAAGGATATTGCCTGGCCACGTCAAATCGCGATGCATCTCTCGCGGACAATGACTTCTCAGTCGTTTCCGGTTATTGGGGAGGCATTTAACAGAAATCACGCAACAATCTTGTATGCCAACGATCAGGTTTCAGAACGTGTAAAGGATGATAGGGCTTTGCAGCAAACAATTGCTATTTTGAAAGATAAGATAACTAAGAACTGCGTAAAGGCGACTGTTAAATAAAACGACGACCCAGCTTCTAAAACAGGAAAACCGTCTCTTTCCAGACGGTTTTTTTCTTATTGGAACACTTCAATCATCCATTTGTTGACACGATGAAATCGATATTCATAATCTTCGAGTTTGTTGATAGCTGCTGGATAAGCTGTGTACAATCTATTGATAAATTCAATAACCTGCTTTTATGAACAGATTCTGGATTTTATCCGCTTTTTATCAACAGGTTTATCCACGTTTTCAAACTTTTACGGGTGACGGGGTTACATAAAATAGGTACGTTTTTAAGCGGTTATCCACAGACCAATAATAATAGTGAATTTATAAATAGAGTATATCTATATAAAGGGAGGCTTGTTAATGAAGTTCAGTATCGAGAAAGATCAGATTCTGGAAGCCCTGCAGAAGGTCCAGTCAATTGTTGGCCAACGAACCACGCTGCCTATTCTTTCAAATGTTCTACTAGAAGCCGGTAATGGAAAACTTTCTCTGACGACCACCGATATGGAAGTCAGTGTACGGACCAGCATCGATGCCGACATAGCGCGCGATGGAGCCACCACCCTTCCCGCCCGCCGTTTCTTCAGCATCTGCCGGGATCTGCCAAACCATCAGGTTGAAATAGAGGTGAGCAGCGAAGATGTGGCCGAAATTGTTTCAGGATCTTACAATTGCAAGCTTGAGGGGCTTTCGCACGATGATTTTCCTCCTATGCCCACATTTGAGGAAAGCTCCTCCTATAAACTCAACCAAGGTACCCTTAAGGATATACTCCAGAAAACCTCTTACGCGGCATCTACGGACGAATCCAGGGCTATTCTGAATGGTACCCTGATGTCATTTAGGGAAAACAAACTGACCGTAGTCTGCACCGATGGGCGCCGGCTAGCTCTGGTTGAGCATGAGATGGACATTTCCGATAGCTCCGAACTCGACATTGTTGTTCCGACTAAAACGGTCCATGAGCTGATCAAGACATTGAATGAGGACGGGGATGCCGTAGTCAAAACTTCCGCCACACAGGTGGCTTTTGAATTCGGAAACATTTTCATCATTTCCAAGCTCATTGATGGTACCTATCCGAATTATCGGCAGGTTATCCCTTCGCAGTGCGAAGAACGCATTGCTGTTGATCGTGAAATGTTGCAGAGTGCCGTCAGGCGAGTTTCATTGATGCTGGATGACCAGGCCGCATCAGTGAAGGTTCAGATTACGGAAAACCGGATGGAACTCATCACTTCGTCACCGGAAGTTGGAGAATCCCACGAAGCAGTGCCGGTCAAGTATTCGGGAAAAGACATTACGATCGCCTTTAATCCAACCTTTTTGATGGCTCCCCTTAAACATCTGGATAGTGATGAAATCTATTTTGAACTCTCGGATGAATTAAGTCCTGGAGTGATCAAGACCAATGTCCCGTTCCTCTACGTGATCATGCCGATCCGGGTGAGCTAAATACTGCTGCGAATTAAAAAGCGGTAGGAGATGGTTGCCGAACTAGGATTCGAACCTAGACTAAGCGGGTCAGAGCCGCTTGTGCTGCCATTACACCATTCGGCAGGAATGAGTGCGAAAACCTAGCCCCTTCCCCTGACGTGATCAAGAAGGTTTCCTAAAAAAATGTCCTCCGGTTCCCGAAAGAAAATTATTCGTTTGCTTGGCGTTGGATTTGACCATGAAGACGGCCATGTACGGATTACCAAAAGTGAGAAGTTCGATGTTCTGATGGGGTCCGATGAAAGCCATGAATATATCACCCAGCTTATCCAGAAGATCGAAAAGGAACTCAAAAACCGCGATTTGAACCTCGACGAGCTGACCCCGGAAGAGTTTGGAGAGATTGTTAAAACGATCAAATGAACCCTGTTCGCTCGGTGCGTTTAAAAAACTTGTTACGCCCAAATTCCGTAAATGGGAGTGGAACAATGCGGACACGATCCATTAATTAGGTGGTTTTCGACGATTTGGTAGCCATGGCGCTCAATCAGTAGCTTTTCACAGGTTGGGCACCAGGTACTCTCCCCCACCCCATTCGAAATATTCCCCACGTAGACGAATGACAATCCTGCTTCGATAGCGATTTCCCTTGCGCGTAGAATTGTATCCGTCGGCGTTGGTGGCAGGTGTTTCAATTGGTTTTGAGGAAAGAACCGGGAAAAGTGAAGCGGGGTCTCCATGCCCAGATTATCTGTAATCCATTCACATAGTTGCCTGGTTTCATTTTCCGAATCATTAAGAGTTGGGATTAGAAGGTTGGTCACTTCGAGCATTACACCACTTTCCTTCATGACCTTGAGGGCCTTGAGGACCGGTTGAAGTCGCGCATCGCAAATAGCGCGGTAAAAATCGTCGGAAAACGATTTGAGATCCACGTTTGCAGCATCAACGTACTGGCAAATATGGCGCAACGGTTCGGGATTGATAAACGCAGCGGTTACCAGCACATTCTTGATCCCGTTTTGCGCGGCGGCCTTGCAGCAATCGAAGGTGTATTCGTACGAAACCAGCGGTTCGGTATACGTGTAGGCAATGGATGGACAGTCCCGTTCCCTTGCCATTTTAGCAACGTCTTCGGGCAATACGTCCGCAATGGTGGAGGATGAATGGCCGGTTTGTGAAATCTGCCAGTTCTGGCACTGTTTGCAATGAAGGTTGCATCCGGCCGTGGCGATGGAAAGAATGGGACTTCCCGGAAGGAAATGGTAGAGCGGTTTCTTTTCGACCGGGTCGATGTTCAAGGAGCACGGTCGCCCGTAGGTGTTGCACCGGATTTTCCCACCGATGTTCTCCCTTACCCGGCAATCCCCCACTTCGCCGGGCTCCAGTTCGCACCCTTTCGGGCAAATCGTACATCTAATTTTTGTTTTCATCCTCTTTTTGGGTAGGAAATAGAGTGTCCAATCCTTCGAAGGCTGAAAAACCGGCGCTCTTAAAGCTATCGTCGACTACTCCTCCATACCCCTTCATTTTATGTTTTTCATGTTCGTGGTCGTGGCAATAGACACATAACAATTCCCAGTTGCTTCCGTCTGGAGGATTGTTCTGATGGTTGTGGTCCTTGTGGTGTACAGTAAGCTCTTTGAGCTTTTTCCCTGAAAATTCGCGGCTACAACTGGCGCAAACATGTGGGAAAAGCTTAAGGGCTTGAGAGCGATAGC
>JBNKSB010000227.1:0-10054 GCA_050297095.1 Pontiella sp.
GCCGTGTATTTTGGAATTTCTTCTGTCATGAGCGCGGTTTGTAGCACATTGGGCACCGACAGCATAAAGAATATTATCCCTTCCGTTTTTCGGCGTTGCGCCCCACCAGCCGTTTAACTAAGGTATTCGAATTATGAAAAAACTCATTCTATTGATGATCTGCGCATGCTCGGCAACCGCCATGGCGCAAACAAACACGGTTGTACCGACCAATGCAGCGGCACAGTCCATTGACATAGACGGCTACGCGGCAAAGGTTAACGATCGGGTAATCACGATTCGTGACGTACGCGAAGCCATGGCCCCCATCCTGCCGGAAATCTACCGCACCTATCAGGGGGCAGAACTGGAGGCCGCCTTGGAAACAGCCTTCCGGAAAACCCTCGAAGAACTTGTCGACCAGGCGCTGATACTCGCGGCGTTCAAGGAACGAGGCGGACAGATTCCCGACCAGTATGTTAACGATGAAATCCGGAAAACCATCAACGAACGATTCAATGGCGACGAAGCGCTGTTTGAGCAGGTGCTGGCCAGTCAAAAGAAGAGCCGTGCGGAATACATGGAAGACATCCGCGAACAGATGATCGTCGGCATGATGCTTAGCGACGAGGTGTCCAAACGTGTGCGCGTCACCCCCGAAGAGGTGCGCAACTATTACGAAGCCCACAAGGAGCAAACCTATTTTATTCCGGAAAAAGTGAAATACAGCGTGATTGTCCTCAACAAAGGCGAAACATCCGAGGAGCAGTCGGTCAAGCGGCAGGAAGCCGCCAAAATCCGGCAAAGGTTGCTGGAAGGTGCCGACTTTGCGGAAACGGCAAAGGAAGTCTCCGAGGGCAGCCGGGCCGGCGAAGGCGGTGCGTTCCCTTGGATGCAGCCCTCGGATGCCCGGCCGGAACTCCAGGAAGCCCTCAAAACCCTGCCTGCTGGACAAATCAGTGATATTGTCGAAACCGAACAGCAACTTTATATTGTAAAAGTGGAAGCGCGGCGCCAATCCGCATACAAGAGCTTCGACGAGGTCCACGATGAAATCAAAAACACCTTGCTTTCGCAGGAACGCCTGCGGTTGCGTAAACGATGGATCGATCGTTTAAAGAACGACAACTATGTGGTCATCTACGAAGATTGATCGGCATAAAACACAGCGCGTGTTCGTTATTTCGATTCAATGAGTCCAACAAAGGAGATTAGTCATGAAACGAAGCCAGCTATTGGTCACCCTCGCCCTTGCTTCCATTGTAGCCATTACTGGTTGCCGAAGCACCAAGGTGGAACGCGTTGCGGTTGATGAAACGATCGACCTTTCCGGCCGGTGGAACGACTCGGACTCCCAGAAGGTCTCCAAGGAGATGATCACCGACCTGGCCAGCCGACCCTGGATCGAGCAATACACTGCGCAACATGGGAAGAAACCCGTGGTGATCGTCGGCCCGGTCCGCAACCTGAGTTCGGAACATATCGCCACCGAACCGTTCACCAAGGATCTCGAACGGGAATTGATCAATAGCGGACGCATAAAGTTCGTGGCCAATCCAACGGAGCGCAATCCTTTGCGTGAAGAGCGCCGGCAACAACAGACCTGGGCTACGGAAGAAACCCAAAAGCGCCTGGCCGCAGAAACCGGGGCCGACTACATGCTGATAGGAAGCATCAACACCATTATCGACCAGGAAGGCAGGGAGTCGGTCAAGTTCTACCAGGTCAACCTCGAACTCATCCACCTCGAGACCAGCGAAAAGGCATGGATCGGCAACACCAAAATCAAAAAGCTTGTTGAACGAAAAAGATTCAAGCTATAGCACCCACCATCTTCGAAGAGCGAAATGCCATTCCGCTCTTTGATCAAACATGGCCAAGTGCTTTCCAGCCCAATTCATTGCCCTCGTTCTGTTAACGGGTTGTGCGCATTTCCGGACCGGCAAGTCGCACTATGCGGGAACGGAGGCCATGCTGGCACGAGCGGACTATTCTGCCGCCATCGCCCGCATCGATTCCACCCGGCACAAGGCCTATCCCCCGAAGGACCGAGTACTCTACTACCTTGACATCGGCATGCTCCACCACTGGAATGGCGACTACAAAAAGAGCAATGAATACCTCGAACAGGCCGAACGCGCCATCGAGGAAAACTTCACCAAAAGCGTCACCCGCGCGACAACCTCGTTACTCCTCAACGACAACGCCCTCGCCTACGCTGGCGAAGACTATGAGGATATCTACCTGAATGCCTTCAAAGCACTGAACTATCTGGCACTGGGACAAAATGACGATGCATGGGTCGAGGTGCGCCGCATCGACAACAAGCTGGCCCAACTCGGAAGCAAATACGATGATCTGGCGCAAAAACTAAGCAAAGCTGAAGAGGCCCGGGAAAACTTCCGCCCCGGCAAAAGCTATTTTCAGGAATCCGCCCTCGGCCGCTACCTGGGCATGCTGCTCTACCGGAACGACTACAAGTGGGACGATGTGCGCATCGATCGTGAAAAAATCGATCAGGGCTGGAAGCTCCAGCCCGACATCTACTCCTTTTCCAAACCCGATTTGACTTCGGAAACCGCGCGCGACATTCCCCAGGATGCCCGGCTCAACATCCTTGCCTTCAGCGGACTGGCACCGAGCAAGACAGCCTCCACCTTTTACATCCATACCGAGGAAAACCTGATTGTCCTTGCCGGCAGTTCCGAAAACTATCTCGGCAATCAGCAGATCGACGGACTGAACGTGATCCCGTGGCCCAACGTGGTGGCCGGCTATCACTTCAAGTTCCAGCTCCCCTCCATGCATAAACGCCCCTCCCGGGTAGGCCGCATCGAAGTCGTTGTCGGAGGAAAAGAAGCCGTAGCGCTCCAGCGCCTGGAGAGTCTGGAAAACGTTGCAGTGGAGACCTTTTCGATCAAGAAACCGATCATTTACCTCAAAACGATCACACGCGCCGTAGTCAAGGGACTGTCCTTCGAGCAGGCAAAACAGCGAATGACCCAGGACATGGGGGAAGGTGCCGGTTTACTAACCCGAATCGCCACGGACCTGATCACCGACCAGACTGAGAATGCAGACCTGCGTGTATCACACTTTTTTCCCGCTGAAGCATATATTCGGGAGCTTCATCTGGACGAGGGCACTTATGACATCCGCATCAATTACTACGATCTGGAGAACCACCTGATACATTCCGATGAACACCCGGGCGTCCGCCTTGAAGCCGGACACTTGAATGTGCTTCAATCCGCATACCTCAACTAAGGAATCCTTCATGCGTGAATTAGGCAGAGTTTGGGATCGGAAAAGTCATCCTACAAGAAATCAGGGGAAGCATGGATTCCCCTGCCTGCGCATCTTGCATCCCCTCTTTCTGCTTCTACTGGTCGGGTGCGGCACCGTGAAGAACCGCGAACCGGAATGGGTCCGCAATCCCAAAACCGTCTATCCCGAAAACAGATTTCTCGTTGCCATCGGTGAGGGCGATACGCGCCGGGCCGCGGAAAACGCGGCCGCTGGCAACCTGTCGCGCATCTTTGAATCGCACATTGAATCGGATGAACGGATGATAGACAAAGTCCAGGAAACCGGCAGGGCTTTCTCGCGCGAGACCGGCTTGACCACCGACATCAACATCCTGTCGTCGCAAACCCTGATCAATATCCAGCATGCCGAAGCCTGGCAAGACGACCACGGGCGCTACCACGCTGTGGCCTATCTGAACCGGCGCGAAACAGCAACTATCTACCGCGACCGGATAGAGGAACAAAGCGGTCACATCCAAGCATTGATGGAAGATGCTTCGCAAACCGACGATCCGCTCCGAAAATATGCCCGGTACCGGGCGGCGAGCCATGCCGCCCATGACAACGACCTTCTCTTGCACCAGCTCAAGGTGATTTATCCGGCCTCGGCCACTGCGTCCTCCCCGCCCTACTCCATCCATGAAATCCAGAAAGCGGCGGGCGAGAGCGCCAAGAAAATTCGTGTCGGCATCGATATCAAGGGCGATACTGACGGACGCATTACGGCCTGCCTAGAAGAACTGACGACCCGCTACGGATTTGTCGTCGGCAAGCCGGCTTCGTTGGAAATGATGGGGCGGATCTCCATCACCGACACCGGCAAACGAACAGCCGGACTCGCCTTTTTCCGCTACACCCTGTTTGTGCCGGTATCCGATGCCAACGGCAATGTGCTGACCACGATCAATGCACAGGGCCGGGAAGCCGTGGCCACGCCTGATGAAGCGCGTACCCGCTGCTACCGCACCCTGGAAAACGCGATTCAGCGCCGTGGTGCCCAACAACTCGATACCTATTTTAACTCGTTAACCTCAAAAGAAAGTCCTTGATTCATGAAACAGTTACACGCCTGCATCATAGCCTGGATCGCGGTGGTTGCATCGACGCTCACGATCCATGCAGCCACGGTAAAAACCATCGCCATTCCCAGCAAAGCGATGTCGAAGGAAATTCCCGCCATCGTGATTCTACCCGAAGCCTACAAACAGGAAGGCCAGCGTCTGCCGGTCCTGTATCTGCTTCATGGAGCCGGCGGCAACTACACATCATGGGCGCGGGGGACCACCATCGAACAACTGGCAGACCAGTACGGTATCATTGTCCTGTGCCCGGATGGAGGAGTAACCAGTTGGTATCTGGACAGCCCCGTTGATCCGTCCTATCAATACGAAACCTTTGTGGCCAAGGAATGCGTCGCCTATCTCGATGAGCACTACCGAACCAAACCCAATCGCAATTCCCGCGCAACGTGTGGATTCAGCATGGGCGGCCACGGCGCCCTCTATCTGGCCATTCGCCACCCGGAGACCTTTGGAATCGCCAGCTCGATCAGTGGCGGAGTCGATATCCGGCCCTTCCCCCGGAACTGGGATCTCCCAAAACGCCTCGGCAACCAGAAAAGCCATCCGGAAAACTGGGAAACCCATACGGTGGCCAACCTCGCAAAAAAGCTAAAGGATGAGAATTTGGCCATCTCCTTCGAATGCGGTACCGATGATTTCTTCCTCAAGGTTAACCGGGCGTTACACCAGCAGTTTCTCGACAGCGGCATCACCCATATCTATGCGGAACATCCCGGCGCGCATAACGGGGCCTACCGGGCTGCAGCCATCCAACGGCAGATGCCCTTCATCGCCAAGCAGTTTACCCGAGCCAAAGGAAGCGAGTAGCCGTTTATGGAAGCAGGACTCTATATCGTGGGAACCCCCATCGGTAACCTGGGGGATATCTCGTCCCGGGCTCTGGAAACGCTCCGAAATGCCGATTTGATCGTGGCCGAGGATACCCGCCATACCCGACGTCTTACGGAACGCTACGAGATAACAACCCACATGCAAAGCTGTCACAAATTCAACGAAAACCAGCGTGCTGATCAAATCATTGAGCGCATCCAGAACGACCAGTCCGTGGCGATGGTCACCGATTCCGGCATGCCGGGCATATCCGATCCCGGCTCCCGGGTGGTCGCTCTATGTCGCCAAGCCGGCGTGTCGGTGACGGCTATTCCGGGGCCGGCGGCCGTCACGACAGCTGTTGCGCTCAGTGGCTACGGCGAAAAAGGTTTCATTTTTGCAGGGTTTCTCCCGCATAAGCGTGGCGGACGCAAACGGGATCTTGAAAAGTGGAAGGATGCCGACTTACCCGTGGTCCTCTATGAATCTCCCTACCGTCTGCTGAAGCTCATGGGCGAAATCTCGGACTATCTTGGAGAGGACCGGCAGGTGTTCGTGGGACGCGAACTCACCAAGAAATTCGAAGAATGCACGGAAGGATCGCCCGCAACCATTTGTGCGGCCTACCAGAACCGGAACGTCAAAGGCGAATGCGTGGTCATCATCCAACCCGTCGGATAGGAGACCCTGCCATTTATCCAACAAACGCGTTGAACTCACACCCCGTGGTGCTAGTATTCTCACCTGAAACGAATACTCTTTTTCCAAGGATTCCAAGTTATATGGGTTCAGAAAACAACAGCGACAACCTCTGTGCGGCTTACGTCGATCACACCGTTGTAATACGAGTTCAGGGGCGGGGTTCCTTCAAAATCAGCCCTCCCATGAAACAGTTCATTCACAAGGTCATCAACGACAACTCCACCGACAACGTGCTCGTGGAAATGTCGCATTGTACCGGAATGGACAGCACCTTCATGGGCGTGGTCGCAGGCATTGCCTGTTATATCAAAAAAAAGCCGGAGGTCTCGTTTCAATTAATCAATCTGTCCGAGAAGAACCAAAAGCTGCTGACCACGTTGGGAGTGGATCGCGTCGTAGACTATTCCAGATCCACCACCGAGCAACAACAAGCACTGCTGAATCAACTTCAATCCATCTCCCAACCGCTGGAAGCCGATTTATCGGATAAGCTGGAAACCGCAAAAACCACCCTCGAAGCCCACGAGACCCTAGTCAACATCAACCCCGACAACCTCGTGAAATTCAAATCCGTGCTCGAATATTTGCAGGATGACGTCCACAACCTGAGCGGACAGTAAACCGTCCCTTAGCGGCGCAAGCCCGCGCCATCGACTCCTCCCACGCTACGGATTTAACAAGCGCCAACCGCCCGTATCAAAATAGGGTATGGTCCGGTTAAGTTTCGTTTCCAATCCCTTGAAGGCTGTTTGGAGCATGCGTAGCGGGTCCCCGTGCGACACGAGGACAACGTCACGGTCGGCAAAGGCCTCATCGAGATCCTGCACCACGTCAACCATTCGACGACGCACGGCGTTAGCGCTTTCGGCACCATCCATCTCCTGTTCGGGATCGACCTCATCCTTTTTCCAGGTATCGGCATAATGCAGGTAGCACGCCCCATCCCACTCGCCAAAAAAACGCTCACGCAATCGGGTATCCAACCGTACTCCATCCACCCCCAGTACACCCCGTATAATTTCGGCGGTTTCGATGGTCCGCCTGAAATCGGACGAGACAATAACCGCATCTCTAATCTGATCGAGCAGCAAGCGGGAATTCGCCACCACCTGGCGGCGGCCTTCTTCCGAAAGCCCGTATTTTACGGTTCCGACATCGGGATTGCTTACGATGACCCCTTCAACGTTTGCCTGGCTTTCGCCATGCCGGAACCCATAGTAGCGATTCTTCAATGTTGCAACATTCAAGTCCATAGCGACTCTCTTAGTCCAAATCAATCACAGCATCAATCATGCGGTCGCCGTCGAAAACATACCGCCCGGAAAAACAGCGCCCTTCCAGCATGTGGGGGAACCAGGTCGGGTCATCCTCCCACATGTGCTCAAACGGTAGTTCATCGATTGAAAACCATGCCGGAATCGCTTCATCGGTTTCAGTCGGCTCGCCATCATATCCGGTTGCGGTATAAACAAAACCATGGATGGAATATCCATCGGCAAATTGAAAATATAGTTCGCCGGCTTCTTCCACGCCGGTCGGAGTAATGCACAGTTCCTCCTGCGTCTCGCGGATTGCGCATTCCTTCGGCGTTTCACCCGGCTCAAGCTTACCGCCGGGGCCGTTGATCTTACCCTGCCCGAACCCACGCTTCTTATGGATCAGTAGGATCCGGCCATCGTGGATTACGAACATCAGCGTCGCCGTCACAACCGGATCCCAGTTATCCCAATCAACATCCTTTACACATCCATACATACCAAACTCCGTTACATAGTCTATTCCGCCGGACGAATGTCCTGCACCTGAAGCTGAAGACTGGTGTCGCCGTTCCAGTTGTTTTCATTCAGCGTGAACGCCACGTCGATGCTACCGGCGGGCAAGGCCTCGACCGGATAGTTGAATGCGATGGCATCAAAGGTGTGTCCCTCTTTCTCCAGCGCAAGCTTTAGATGCCGGCGACCCACCGTCCGGGGTGCGCCGGCGACCCGCATCTCGCGCAGCGCCCAGACGGGTTCGGGATTATCCTGTCCAAAGGGGCGCAAACGCTTCAGGGTTTCATGAAATCCCCAATCCAGCTCTTCTGCGGCAACCACGGCATCGACGTGCTGGATAGGTGAAAGATCGGTATCGGCAAGCATCTCGGTCGCCACGGTGTTGAAGGCCTCCTTGAAGGCTTCAAGCGCCCCCGGCCGAACCTCCAGTCCGGCGGCCATTCGATGCCCTCCAAACTTGGCCAGATGCGATGCGCAGGCTTGCAGGCCGGCCAGCATATCGAACGGTTCGATCCCGCGGCAGGAGCCTCGCGCACTTCCATCCTCCTCCACCCCCATGATGATGGCCGGCCGATTGTAGAAACGTGCCACGCGCGAGGCAACAATCCCGACGACCCCCGGGTGCCACCCTTCCCGTGCGACTACCAATCCAAAATTTTGTTCCGGATTAAAATAACTATCAATTTCGGCCATCGCATCGTCGGCAATCTTGCGTTCAATTCCACGCCGCTCCTGGTTCTTTCGATCTAACAGTTTGGCAATGTTGCGGGCTTCCAGCGGATCGTCGGTGGTCAGCAGACGCAGCGCCTGCATAGGTTCGCCAATGCGGCCGGCGGCATTGATGCGCGGTCCAAGCTGGTACCCTAAATGGCCCGTATTGAGTTCGCCACGGATCGAGGCCACTTCCATCAGTGCTTCCAGACCGACCCATCGGGTTGATGCCAATTGGATCAGGCCGAATCGAACCATGGTGCGGTTTTCCCTAACCAAGGGAACGATGTCTGAAACCGTACCGAGTGACACAATGTCGAGATAATGGCGCAAATCGATTTGCGTCGCATTGGGCCTCCCCTGTTCGCGACCGGACTTTACGAGGGCGTGGGCCAATTTAAATGCTACGCCAACGCCCGACAGGTATTCACCATGGTTCCCCAACTTTGGATTAATCAACGCAAAGGCCGGTGCGGTCTGCTCGCCCGGTTCGTGGTGGTCGGTGACAATAACATCCACCCCCTGCGCCTGGGCGCAAGCCACGCTATCCACTGAATTGGTTCCGCAATCGACCGACACCACCAAACCGGGCTTTTGCTCGGCAAGGCAGCGTTCAAGTGCATCGGAGGAAAGCCCGTAACCTTCATCAAGACGGTCGGGGACAAAACCTTTCACCTTGGCACCCAACGCAGAAAGAAGCCGAATGGAAAGAGCGGAAGCCGTGACGCCATCGGCATCATAATCCCCAAACACCGTGATCACCTCCCCTCCATCAATCGCCTTCCATATTCGGGCGGCAGCCTTTTCCATGTCTGGCAATTGAAAAGGATCCACCAAGTCGGCCAATCGCGGATTTAGAAAGGATTCGGCGGCTGCAGGGGCCGTATGTCCCCGCAAAGTAAGTACTTGTGAGATCGGTAGCGGAAGATCAAATTCATCGGCGATTCTTTGGATAATAGCAGGATCGGCAGAGCCTATGTTCCATTTCTTTCGGGACATGCTATCCAAGCCCCCACATGTTTAACGCCAGACCTACAAGACGCTGCGGATAGCGTATGCATGGCCGGCGCGATTCAGCGGGTTGCTTATTCAGCAGCATGGATGCTCCTAGGCAAAAGTTGACAACCAATCCATCAAGGCATCCACCAAAGGTATGGCATCCTGCAACCGGTTTTCCTTGGCTGTGTTTTCAATCGTCAATCCCAGCACCGACAGTTCCGGAAAACCAATGGTACCGCCCATGCCTTTTATTGAGTGCGCGGCGCTGCGGACTGCATTGGCATCGTTGTCGCGCAGTCCGGCTTGCATTTCACCAGTCAATCGCTTGAGTTCATCAATAAAGACCAGGAGAAGTTCGTCGTCAATTTCCTCGGCTTCAACCACGAATTGATCCAACTGCTCTCTCATGCTGGGAATCAACTCCGCAATCCAATCAACGTTTCCAAAAATGCATGCCATGTTATTACCTCCGGGGAAACAATCCATATCGAATGAACAGCTCCATCTTATCAGCGATGCAAACAGAGGCAAATACGCATTGGTACTATTTAAATGAGCGCGCCTGATTTTCCGGCGCGCTCGGTGATTCGGCAAACAGGAACGGATCTATTGCAGCAGCTTTAGCGCCTCGACCTGTCCTTGGCGGGCAAAGTCGGACGCCTCTCCCAGAATTCGCGCCGCCTCCTGCGGG
>JBNKSB010000228.1:0-10110 GCA_050297095.1 Pontiella sp.
TGCATCGCAAGCCCCCTTTGGTTTGCTCACAATTAAATGAATTACAGCATGAGACGACGGCGCACAAACAACATGCCTGCCCCGAACACGCCGATCAGACCAATCGTGGCCGGCTCCGGAATCGCATACAGCGAATAGGCAGCCAGCGAGGTGTCGGCATTGCCGACAGCATCGGTTGCCTGGACGAAAATGTCCTGGTAGACGGCATCGGCCGTGAAGGTTCCCATCACCATAACGGCATTGGTCGTACTGAACGAAGCCGAGGAACCACCGGAGAAGCCACTTGAGAAGTCGCTCCAATACGCCTGGGTCCGCGTTTGCGAATCACCGGTACGTTGGTCGACCGCAAACAGGGATACCGAATATTCCTGCCCGATGGTCAGGTTGCCCAAGCGAAGCGTTAACGGGCGGGTTGCGTCGCTTGCAGTGTTGTGCCAGGCATTGCCGCGCAGGGTGTCATCCCATTGCGAATCCCCACTGGTGCCAGAGGAGAAAATAGAGGCATTCCACTGGCTGCCGCCGTTGTAGTATCCGCTGGTGGAACTTGCAGCTGCCGGCATGTCCGCGTCCCCAAGCGAGGAGGGTATCGCCGTAAACACGATACTTTGCCCGCCAGGCGTCGCCACCGTATGCGAAGTGCCATCGCCGATGTTCCCCGCCTCAACCAATGAGCCACCCGCATTGTACTGGATATCCAGGTTGGCTTTATCGCCGGCGTCATACGTCGACGAGAACGAGATGATTGCCGCATGGGTCGACGCAATCATCGCAGCCGATGCCACTAGCAACACCCTCTTCTTTGTCATTTTCATACTATTTCCTTTCATTCTTACACGCCGGATGGTTTTTCTTTTCAACCAAACAAGCCGGCCCTTGTTCGGAAAATCGTGTTGTTCTTTTGCCAAATTTCGATCGCCCCTCTGAGACCGGTGCCAAGATCTGCGGCTCAAGCAATTCTTCCCCCATTTAGGGCAAACGCCAACCGGCCCGTTGTTCCGACAGATATTTCTAGAAAAATGACGCGGGATTTTCGCGCTGGTCCGGGAAGGATGGAAAAATGCCCCGCAATATAAGCGAAACGACGTTGATAGGGCTACGCAGCCGATGCCACCAGCAATGCCCTCTTCATTGTCGTTCCCATACTCTCTTCTCTTTTTTATTTGTTTTGCGCATACCGGACGCTTTGCGTTTAGACCGAACGAGCCGGCCCCCGTCCGACCCAGGTTGTTCTGTTCCTAACAGCGAAATTCGATTGAACGTTTTATCGGCTGGCGGCGCTGGAATGCGCGGCCGGCCGATATCCACAAGGCTTAATTGCCCTCGATCCTGAAGAATTCCTGGCTCGATCCCGCAGGTACCGTGGCCATGGTGGACGCGCCGGCACCGGGAACATTGGTCACTTCGGTCCATGTACCTCCAGGGAGGACGGTCTTGCTCAGCACCCCGTAGTTCACGCCGGCTTCCGAATCCCAGATCAAGGTAGCGGAACCGCCTGCAACGGAGAACGATATGATGTTGGGAGGAACCGTCGAGCCGACCGAACGAAGGACATAGGCGTTGATACCGACCGGAAAGTTCGCTCCGCCGGACGTGTTTTGGATGTAGACATCCTGGTAGCCTTTACTGCCGGCGGTGAATGTTCCGACGATGTACGTGCTGTCCTCCGCCGCCACGGCATCGCTGGGAGTGTAGCCCAGCGAACCGTCGTGATAGACTTGGCTGCGACCTGCGCTCGTGGGACGGTCATCGGAATAGAAAATCTGGATCTGGTACTGCCGACCTTCGACCAGCGGCGCACCGTCAACTCCGGTACATCGAAGAACCATGTCCGAGGCACCGGGAGCCGGGCCGGGATCTCCGTCTTCCCAAGCAGAGCCGTCCAGCACCGCCTCGAACGCAGCGGAGACCGTGGAGCTGGAAGAGTCGAACAACCCGGCATTGACCTGCCGGCCGCCGGATCCGGCAATCACCCGGGCCTCTTCGCCCGCCAAAAGATCCCCCATGGCATCCTGCGACTGGCGGTTCTCGAATACGATGACTTCGGCTCCGTTGGTCACGGAGATGGTCGCGTTGTCGGACCGGAAGTTTCCGGCGTGGAGAAGCGATCCCGACTGCAGAATATCCGTATCGTTCGTAACGGTTACCGGAGTCGACCACGTGATTTGAACCTGCGAATAGGGATCGTTCGGGTCGGTCGGATCCGTGTCGTTCAGGAACTCGTCGATATCGAGGACGGTGTCGTTATCAAAATCCTCCGACCCGTTGCCTGCGGTGAAGGTAATATTGGTGAAAAAATGGATCTCCCAAGCATCAACGATCGTGTCGGAATCGGCATCCGGTCCCAATAGGCGATCAGTTGGATCCGTATCTGCGGTTTCTTCTTCCTCGTTGGTGGCATAGTCGCCATCATAGTCGCCGTCACCGGTCTGGGCCAGATTGCCAAACTTCGTGATTTCCCAGCTATCGAGCAAGCCGTCGGCATCCGTATCAAGCGGGGTTGAAAGACTGTTGGTGGGATTCGATCCGCCATCGAATTCCGTCAGGTTGTCGTAGGTGTCGTTGTCCGGATCGCCTGCAGCCCCGTTGTCGGGATTGATCGACCCGTTGTCGTTGTCATCCAGTCCATACTGCGCTTCCCAAGCCCCCGGCAACCCATCGCCGTCGTTGTCCGATGCGGAACCAATCTTGAAAAGGGCGTAGGCGGCCAGGGTGGTGTCGTCGTTGCCGATTCCGTCGGTTTCCTTGATGAATATATCCTGATAGGTGGCATCCGCCGTAAAGGTCCCGATCACCATGATCGCATTGGTTGTACTGAATGAATCCGAGATCCCGTTGGTGAAGGTTCCACCTGAAAAACCGCCCGAATACGCCTGGGCACGGGTTTGCGAATCACCGCTTCTCTGGTCGACCGCAAACAACGAAATCGAATAGGGCTGTCCGATGGTGAGGTTGGCGACACGAAGTGTAAGTGGACGGACGGCATCGCTCGAGTTATTATGCCATGCGTTTCCACGCAAAACGTCTCCCCATTCCACGGCATCCGTTGCGTTTGTAAAGATGCTGGCGTTCCACTGGGAACCGCCATTGTAGAATCCGCTCGTGGAACTTGCGGCTGTAGGCATATCCAGATTGCCTAGGGACGAGGGCACCGCCGTGAATGTAATGTTGCTGCCTCCCGCCGTGGTAAACGTTTTCGAAGAGCTGTCTCCTACGTTCCCGGCCTCAACGAAGATGGCCGTCGGGGTGTTGAATTGAATATCCAGCACCGAGGTGTTTGTCGCCACAACCGGCGCATCAAACGTTACCATTGCAGCCTGGATCGACACCGATAGCATTACCGGAGCTGCCAGCCATATGGTTTTCCAGCATCTTTTCATTCCACTCCCTCCTCTTCAGCATGTGATTATTTCGACTCGCCCCCCCATCGGGAAAGATCGATTCTGTGTTGGTAAAACCAACCCAATGCCACACAAGAAAACTCCGCACCCCCCGATGCGAACATGAGCGCCTGAATACCCGAAAACTTCTCCCTCTATTAACGCAAACTCAAACCGGTCTGTTGTTCCGACAGATATCTTTGGAAAAATGACACAGTATCTTCGCGTGTTGTACGAATGGTAAGAAAAAACGCCCCGCAACACAAGCGGAAAGGTGCTGATAGAGCTACGTATCCGTTGCTACAAGTGTTTGCGGAACAGATGCAGCATTCCCAAAAACGCCGACTCGACCGAAGAACAAGTTCCGGCGGCTATTCCTGAATCAGGGATGTGGCTTCATTGAGCAAATGGCAGGCCAGAACCCAATCGTTCCATACTCCCGCTGCGTAGTTCGAAACCTCGATTTTCCCCAATCCATCTGGAAACTTGGCTTTTACCAGTGCCCGACCTCGAGATAAATGGGCCCGGGCTTCGGCAGGTTGATGAAGCTGGGCGCAAGCCATGGCAAGTATGATATGGTTTATCGCAATCCGGGTTCGGGAAGACTCCAAATAATTCCGGCTTTTCCGTGCCCAGACTTCCGCATTGTGGAAACCGCCCCGTCTATATTCGTAGCTGGGCAAGGACAACATCCACCAGGAGGTGCCGACCTCCATGGAGATGTGTCCTTAATCGCAAATCATTCCAATCAGGGTCCGGCCGGGCGCGACACCTGCAGCCGCATAAAGCCGGATGTGCTCGTCGCCAGGGAGTTGGTATCCTCGACCGTAACCGGTCCTGGAATGTTTTCCGCACCGGTGCTGCTCCAGATCCGGCTCCATGTGTTTGTCAGGTCGGCCGTGCAATCGACCCCATAGAACAGGGAAGGATCGCCAATTCGATCAAAGGTGATGGTGAATTTCAGTGCATTCGAACTGGTGCCTGTGGCACAGAACGGAAGGGAGTCGGCATTTAGCGGATCCCGGCCCGTCGCGTATTCCAAAAGGTTATCGCCACCGTCATGATCGGGATCGGCGGAATCGGCGGCGGAATCCACCGCCTCCGTGGTTCCGAAATTCGCCAGTCGCCAGACTTCGATCAGCGTATGGGCCGTGGCGCTTGCGATGGCGGAGTCGCTGCTGCTCCCATGGGTATTCACCGCACGAACGGTGTAGAAGGAAGTCTCCCCGGAAGAGGCGTTGGTATCGGCATATCCGGAACCGCTGATTCCTGATGCGACAAGACTGAATGTCCCGGTGGCGGAATCCGACCGCCAGATCTCATAGGTGTCGGCCGATTGGACCGCAGTCCAGTTCAACTGTATGCCGCCGCCGGCAGCTGCAGTCGCGGAAAGATCGACCGGCGTAAGCGGAGCAGCCGAAACCACAACGTTGCTGAAGACCGCATCGCAGAGACTGCCGTCGTCATGGCTCGACACGGCCAAACCTACAAAGACCCCGGCCGTCATGGGGATCTCGACACTGCCGAATGCAGTCCAAGGTCCATCGGCGGAATCCCCGTAGTAGGAGGTAAAGGTGTTGCCGGTTCGGTTCAGGCGCAACCAGTGCGGTGTCGCGGCACTGCCGGCAGTCCCGTCATAGTTCGTGCTCACACTTCCTGTCGCCGTCCGGGATTGCATCAGATTCAAACCGTTCGTCGTCATGAGATTCATCGCGAAACTGCTGTTGGGATTGATCCCTTCCCGAATCATGAGGCCCGCCTTGGCAGCGCTATTGGTGGGGTTCATGCCGACCAGTTGTGCAACAATATCGCAATCGCCGAACACGCCCTGCCAAGCGAAACGGAACGCATCGCTGGATCCTTCGATACCTGTCCCGGATCCGCCAAGCGTGATGGTATCGACCGAATTGGAAAAACTTCCTGGTATGGCGACATCGCCGATGTCTCCGCTTTGCCATCCCGAAAGGTAGGCGGACGACAGCGGTTGCAGGATGCCCGCGAATCCCCCGGTCGCGTTCATTGGCACGGTATACACATCGTCGGCCCTCACGAGGCGGGTTCCGACGAGAAGATCGGTGGCCGCCGCTCCCGGTAGCGGACTGTCGGCATACTCGAGCAACGCCCACTCGCCGCCGCCGAGAAAATCAAAGGGAAGGTCCAGACTTCCCGTCACCGACTTTCCGATCACCCCTACCCTCCAGGAATCTCCGGATCTTCTTGCAACGGCTACGTTGCCTTCGAACGAAGCCGAAAGCACGGCGGAATCGTCCCAGACCGTCGGGAACGACCGGTAGAAATCAAGTCCGGGTTGTCCGTAGTAGTTTGTCGGACTGTCGCAAAAGACCGTGAGCGGACTGGGGTAGACAACGGGCAAGGCCAGCTCTCTTGCACGGGTATTCATCACCTGCGCCGGCCAGGTCGCGGAAAAGTCCGCGGGATGGCGGTTCAAAAAGCCGCCTGGCGTGTAATCCATCGGCCCGAGGGTTGCCCGGGTCAATGCCAGACTGGCCTGATGGTCGGACGTGATCGATCCATCAAGCTTGTTGTACTCGTTGCCGCGGATCCCTTCCTGCGTGATGAAGTTCGGCCATGTGCGGGCCAGTCCGGTGGGATGGTAGACCCCGTGGCAGTCGACCAGCAGCTGGCGCGCCGCCGCCTCTTCCACCAGCGTATTTACATATTGGACGGTCTCCTGGGACTGGCTATCGAAGAAGTCCACCTTGACGCCTGCAAAGCCGTAGTTCTTGATGAGGTCGAGCGTGCTGACGACACCACGGTTTTTGACATCGGCGGAGTGCAGCCAGATAATAAGCTTCACGCCCTTGGAGTTGGCGTAGGAAATCAGTTCAGGAATGTCGACGGAAGGCGAGACCTGGTCAAAGTCCCCATTCAAATACCAGTCCCAATCCATCACCTGATATGTCCAGCCCATCTCCGCTGCCAAATCGATATAATCCTTGTGCGACTGAGTAGTGCCCCGGGCCTGAGTCCCGGTGTAGGTCGGATCGTAAGGATTCACGCCGGTCCACCAGACATCCCACGCCGAAGCACCGGGCTCGATCCACGAGGTATCCGCGATCTCCGAAGGCGGAGCCAACGTGGCTACGAGATCGTTTTCCATCAGATCCGCCGGCTTCCGCGCCAGCATGAGCACCCGCCAGGGGCTGTTGCGCGGCGCCGTCGACACCACCTGGCCGTTGCCATCGGAGCGTTTCGACACATTCGCCTGAGCCCACGTGCTGCCGCTTCCCTGAAGGCACATGCCGCTCCAGTCCCGCAGGTCCGACTCGGTCACGGAAACAATCGCGTTGGACGGTCCCGCTTCGACGAGAAGAGGCACCACCCCATTGTAGCCCGATGGCAGATCGCTCAGCACCTGCGGGTTGTAGACACTTTCATCGGTGATGTGGGGGCTGCCAATCCGGCAGTCCCAATCGGAAGCGAAATGGAACTGGGAGAGTTCGTTGACGACCGTGAAGGTCCCCATTCCGGACGCTTCCGGAATCTCGTAGCGGAAGGCCACCCCGTTGTTGTAGGCGCGAACATAGAGTCCGAAGGTTTTCCCATCGAACGACGAGAGAACAAAGTGCCCCTCGGTACATCCTCCCGACACTTCGCGGCGCGGCCCAAAGAGATTCTCCCACGAGTCGTCGATGTTGGTGTACGTTACATCCATGATGGTCGTTCCCGGCCCGAGCAGCGTCCCGTTGCCGAATGCGAGTCCCAGCGCCGAACGTGCAACCACCGTATTCCCATCCATGGCCACTTCATACGAGAGCCTGCCCTCGTCCGACAGGGTGACGGCCACCTGTCCATCGGGTGAGGTCAGATATTCGGTCGTGCCCGTTCCGCCGGAGGAGTTCTGGATAATCTGAATCCCGCCCAACGGCGCCCGGTTGATCGAATCGCTTGAAACGCTTGCGGCGGCGGTCAGCGTAAAAGAGGCGCTCGTAAGGTTGGTGAACTCGACATAGTTCCCGGCCGGAATCTCGAGGGCGCCAGCCGCATTCCCATCCATGCCTCCGGTAGGTGCCGTAGTCGTCTGGGCCTTCTCATAGAGCCCGGAGAAAACGCTGTTGGCGGCGTCCCGCCCGTACAGGGTGACGCCGTTCAGGGTATAGGCCCCGACGCGCTGGTTTCCACCGTTCTCCCCGTCATAGTAGGCAATCACCCGATATCCCGTCGTCAGGAAACTGGCTGGAATCCCGGAAACCGAGACGGTAGTCACGCTCGAATCCGAGGTATCCAGATATCCGTTCATCATGCGGGCATCTCCGGCAACGCCGTTCATTTTTGAATTTACGCTGGTGTCCCAAATCGCACTGCAGGACCACGTCACGGTCGCTCCGCTGGACGTTCCGTCGTCGAGATTGAGTGCCTGCGGAGAAGCCTGACTATTCCCGGAAAACGAATTCCAGTTTGCCTGAGGGACCATTCCCGCCACCTCGTCCACCGACATGGCGCTCGGGTCCGGATCCGAGCTGGTGTTCGATCCCGCCCCAAAATCGATACCGATCGATGCCGCATGCGCCGAAATCGAAACCATCAGCAACGATGCCGCCATACCTACCGTTTTCCATGTTCCCTTCATCTCAACCTCTCCCGTTTCCTTCGCTCTCCCGTCATGCCTCACCGTCGGATTTTCCAGGCATGAAATAAAGGGGGTTTGCGATACTCCGATGCATCGCAAGCCCCTTTTCAATCAAAATGCAGACCGAACAAGCCTGCACCCGTCCGGTCCAAATAATTCTGTTCCTATCGGTACCCCCCCGCACCACCCCGATACGAACATCATCGCCGGGATGCCCGAAAATTACACCCTATGTTTACGTAAACGCAAACCGGCCCGTTGTTCCGACAGATATTTTTAGAGAAATGACACGGTATTATCGTGCGTAACCCGATGATAAGGGGAAACGACCCGCAAAACAAGCGGAACGACATTGATAGAGCTACGCACCCGTTGCTACTACCGTTTCTACCAGTGTCTGGGAAATAGATTCAGCATTCCCAAAAGCGTCGACTCGACCGAAGGATAACTTCCGGAGGCTATTCCTGAATCAGGGATGTGGCCTCATTTAGCAAAAGATAGGCCAGAATCCAATCGTTCCATACTCCCGCTGCGTAGTTCGAAACCTCGATTTTTCCCAATCCATCTGGAAATTTGGCTTTGACCAGTGCCCGACCTCGAGATAAATGGGCCTGGGCTTCGGCAGGTTGATCAAGCTGGGCGCAAGCCATCGCGAGCATGATATGGCTTATCGCAATCCGGGTTCGGGAATACTCCAAATAATTCAGGCTTTTCCGGGCCCAGACTTCCGCATCATGGAAATCGCCCCGTCTATATTCATAACTGGCCAAGGCCAAGGCCCACCATGCCGCATCGCCCCTCGATCGGGATTCATCCTCAAGGATGGATTGCTTCAACAAATCGGCCAACGGCTCCAACTTTTTCAGGTCTTGCGCATCGATCGGGATGATGGTGCTGGTCTTGATGACTTGCTCCGCGGCAGCCGGATCATGGGTCTCCGCGAAGTGCGTGATATTACGCTGAATGAATTCGTAGTAGCTTTTAAAATCGCCCGTGGCTACCAATACCGGCGCTACCTTGAGCAAGTCTCTGGTCGCCTCCTCGGTCATGTCGGACTTGTCCACCTGAATGGCCCGGGCGAGCTTCAACAAACGATCCGCCGCCTCCGGCCACCGGCCCTGCGTGACATTCCACTCCCCCAGTTGCCGGAATACATCCGTTGCCTCCAGGGAAGGCTTGATCACCGGAACCTCGCAATCTCCCACCAACTTGTCGGCTTCGGCCGGCTGGTTGCGCTTCAACAACACGGCCGCCTGCGTAATCTTTTCCCGGACCTCGGCTTCTGCCCTCAGTTTGGCCTCGTTCTGACGCGCCTGCTCGGCCTCGTGGCGAAGAACAACCTGCATCCGCAACGCCTCCTTTTCCTTGAGATAGAGCCAGCTTGAAGCGCCAAGCCCGGCGATCAAGGTCAACCCCACCGCGGCCACGGAGGCAAAAACGCCCTTGTTCCGGCGCACCAGCTTGCGGAAACGGTACCGACGGCTCGGTGGACGGGCCAGCACCGGTTCATGGTCCAGATATCGCTGGACATCTTCGGCAAACCCGTCCGCCGTCCGGTAGCGACGATCCCGATCCTTCTCCAGGGCTTTCATCACGATCCAATCCAGATCGCCTTTCAACAAAGCGATCAATCGTTGCGGCTCGACGTCGTGGCACCGCGCAATGTGCTCCAACTCCCCACCAGGCAATCCGGAGAGCTTTACCGACGGACGGGGCGGCTCGACTTCCCGCACGATCCGACGCATTTCACTCAATCCGGATTTGATCAATTCGCTTTGATCAAAGGGGGTCATACTGGTGAGAAGTTCGTAGAGCAGCACTCCAAGACTGTAGATATCGCTCCCGATATCGATATCCAACTCGGCCAAATCCGCCTGCTCGGGACTCATGTAGGCCGGCGTTCCGATGAATTGTTCACAGGCCGTGAAAACCGTGTTGTCCGACAGCCGCTGTCCATCCGTCGCCTTCGCCACCCCGAAATCGATTACCCTAGGCTCCGGCACGCCATCCCGGTTTTCGATCAGAATATTCGACGGCTTGATGTCGCGATGGATGACCCCCTTCCGATGGGCGTGCTGAATGGCATGGCAAATTTTAACGAACAGCTCGAGCCGCCGGCTAATGTCCAGTCGGTTTTCATCG
>JBNKSB010000229.1:0-19091 GCA_050297095.1 Pontiella sp.
TGATCGAGCTGTCGATGCAGAATGCCGCCATGCCGTGAATGAAACACATACCGACAATGGTAAAAAAATACCCCATTGCCGCCAGCGAGTCGGAGTCGGAACCCGTTCGCTGATGCAGCAGCTTGTGTTGCCGCCTCTTGCGGCCTTCCGATCTCAGCCGGGACGATCGCAGGAGGATACGCACCGCTTGGAAAAAGGTGGGTGGGCCACCGGGCTTGGGCATAGAACTCATGCGGGCGCTGTCCGGGTCGTCAGTTCAAGGAAAATGTCTTCGAGTGTTGCGGTCTCGTCAAAACTGCTACGCAGTTCGTCAAGGGAACCTTTGGCGATGATTTTACCTTCATTGATGATAATGCCGTGGGTACACAGCCGGGATACCTGATCCATTAGATGGGTTGAAAACAAAATGGTGGTTCCGCGTGCCGCCTCTTCGCGCATCAGGTCGTAGAAAAGGTGGGTGGATTCAACATCCAATCCGTTGGTCGGTTCGTCCAGAATCAGGAGTTTTGGGTGGTGCAGCAGGGCGAGCAGGAGGCCCAGTTTCTTTTTCATGCCCCGGGAATATTCCTCGGCATAGTTGTAGAGATCGTCTGTCAGCCGGAGCCGGTCGATCAACGGCATCATCTGGGTAATGATCCGCGACGAATCGAGACCATGCATGGATGCGCTGAGTTCGAGGGTTTCCCGGCCGGAAAGATAGGAGTAGAAAACCGGCTCATCCGGGAGAAATCCGACCAGTGATTTGGTTTCCACCCGCTGGTCGAACGCATCTTTTCCATCGATCTGCAGGGTGCCTTCGGTGGCCTTGAGGATGCCCATCAGCAGGCGAAACAGCGTTGTCTTGCCAGCGCCGTTGGGGCCGAGCAGTCCGCAGAGCTGACCGGACGGAACCGAAAAGGATACATCGCTCAGCGCTTTCTTGCTGCCAAAATGCTTGCTCACCCCATTGACTGAAACGACATCCACCACCGCCTGTGCATCCATAACCCTGTCCTTCCGATCGATCCCATGTTCCGATTGAGAATAGATTTGCCGATATTTTCGATTCGGTTATGTTGATTCAACTCTATTCGTTTAAACGGGGAAATTTATTATGCATCTGAAAATCAAACCACTGAACGACACCGCACGCGAAACCTATGCCGACCACGGTCACTTCCACGAGGGAGATGCCGGACTGGATCTGTACGTGCTCGAGGATGTAACGATCCATCCCGGCCAGACCCTGCCGATTCATCTCGGCATTGCCTGCGAGCCGGAGGATGGCCGCGCCTATTTCCTGATGCCGCGCTCCAGTATCTCAAAAACCCCGTTGCGCATGGCCAACTCCATCGGCCTAATCGACGGGGGATATCGCGGCGAGCTGATTGCGATGTGTGATAACATCAAGGATTTCACCTATACGGCCGAAAAGGGACAGCGCCTGTTCCAGGTCGTCGCTTGCGACTGCACGCCAATCTATTATGAAATGGTGGATGAGCTTACGGAAACGACCCGCGGTGCCGGCGGGTTCGGCTCGACGGGAAAATAATCAGGCTAATAAGCGTGACCTTTGTATTGTTTAGATGTACTTAATAAGAGTATGTCGAGTGATGGAATATTAGGTGGCGCAGGCTATGAGGTTAAAACGGTCCCCTTGCGCGTTTGCGACATGCCGGCTCAGTTGCGGCCTCGCGAGGAATTCGAGCGGGTTGGGGCCGAAAATGTTTCCGACGCTATTCTGCTGGCGCTCATTCTTCGAACCGGGTCGACCGGCCTGAATGTCGTTGAGGTTTCCCGGCGTCTGCTTTCCTCGTTTGGTTCGCTGACGGCGCTGGCCCGGGCCTCGGTAAAGGATCTTCAAGCCGTTGACAGTATTGGTCCGGTCAAGGCGCAGATGATTAAGGCGGCCATGGAACTGGCGCAACGCCTTACCCGTGAAAGCGTGGGTGAGAATCCCCTGATTACCACGCCGGAACAGGCGGCCGCCGTTTTGCGCGAACGCGCCCGTATCCTGCAGCACGAGGTGTTCTGGGCGCTGATGCTCGACACCAAAAACCGGCTGATCGGCGAGCCACAGCAGATCAGTGAAGGCACGCTCAACAGCAGCCTTGTCCATCCTCGCGAGCTGTTTAAACGGGCGTTGCAACATTCCTGTGCCGCCGTCATTCTGGCCCACAACCACCCCTCCGGCGATCCCACGCCATCGGCCGAGGACATCAAGGTCACCAAGCAACTGATCGGCGCCGGCGAGGTCATGGGGATTAAAGTGCTCGACCACATCATTGTCGGCCACCGCCGCCAGCATGCCGATACCGATTTTCTCAGCCTGCGCGAAGCCGGACTGGTGAATTTTGGGTGATAGAGCCAGGGCAGGATTTGTACGCACGATCCGCGATCATGGACCTCGGCTACAGACTTGGCGCATCGGTCAAAACCTGTCATGCTTCGCCGCATTATGAACAAACGTATACTGCATTTTGAGAGCATTGGCGGGGCAAGCGGCGATATGATTCTCGGGGCGCTGATTGGGCTGGGGGTTCCGGTCGAGGAACTGAATGAAGAACTTAAATCGCTTCAGATCGATCCATTTGAGATACTTGTCGAAAAGGTGGTGGAGCAGGGGATGAGCGGGGTGCGGGCCAAGGTGGTGGTGCATGAGCATCATCACCACCCACATCACCATGGCGAGCACGATCATCATCATGGTCGCCACTTGAGCACGATTCTAAAGCTGATCGGCGCGAGTAATCTGCCTGAACCGGTGAAGGAAAACGCATCGGCTGTTTTTCAACAAATCGGCGAAGCGGAGGCGGCGATCCATAATATCGACATTGAAAAAATCCATTTCCATGAAGTGGGAGCGATGGATTCGATCATTGATATCGTCGGAGGCTGCCTGGCACTTCATAAACTGGGCGTCGAAGGAGTGTCGATTCGCAGCCTTCCGCAGGGCCACGGTACGGTCGAGTGTGCCCACGGCACCTATCCCAATCCGGCGCCGGCGACATTGCGCATACTTGAAGGATTTCCAACGGAGCAGGTCGATGAACCGTTTGAATTAGTGACGCCCACCGGAGCTGCATTGCTATCGGTCTGGCGCACAGCAGATGCTCCGCCCAAAGAAAGCAAGGCCGGTGGGATCGCATACAGTTTTGGGCATCGTAAACTTCACCGTCGGCCCAACCTCTTGCGCGCTACGCTATACGAAGGCGCCGGCGAAACATCGCCCTCCGGCGAGACCGATCAGGTACTGGTCTTGGAGTGCAACCTGGATGACACGACTCCGGAGCTGGTGGGTTGCCTGTTTGATCAATTGCTGGAAACCGGGGCGCTCGATGTGTTTACGACGTCGGTGCAGATGAAGAAGCAGCGCCCAGGTATACTACTGAGCGTCTTGTGCTTGCCATCCGACCGCGACAAAATGCTCGATCTGATTTTTCGGGAATCGACCACGTTTGGTATTCGCGAACACATGAGAAAGCGCACCATTCTCGAACGAGACTTCCATCCGGTCGAAACGCCATATGGTGTCGTGCGCATCAAGACTGGAAAACGTCACGGCGAAGTCGTGACCGCTTCGCCGGAAATCGAGGATTGCAGGAAATGCGCCTCCGAAGGTGGCGTGCCGGTTAAGAATGTGTATGATACCGCTTTATCAGTTTTTAGAGGGAAGTAGTAATGCTGGCTAAACGAATCATACCCTGCCTGGATGTGACCGGCGGGCGCGTCGTAAAGGGCGTAAATTTTGTGGACCTGCGTGATGCGGGCGACCCGGTGGAGTGCGCCAAGGCCTACGAGGAGCAGGGCGCGGATGAACTCACCTTTCTGGATATCACGGCTTCGAGCGATGGGCGGGATACCATGGTGGATATCGTACGCCGTTGCGCGGAGCAGGTCTTCATGCCATTGACGGTTGGCGGCGGTATCCGTACATCTGCCGATGTGCGCCGCATGCTCAATGCCGGCGCCGATAAGGTTTCGTTCAATACAGCGGCCATCAATAATCCCGATATTCTCAACGAATGTTCGGAAGCATTTGGTTCGCAGTGCACGGTACTGGCCATCGATGCACGACGCAATGGCGATGGAACCTGGGGCGTCTACACGCACGGTGGGCGGAATCCAACCGAGTTGGATGCCATTAAATGGGCGATTGAAGGCACGCAGCGCGGGGCAGGGGAAATCCTGCTGACCAGCATGGATGCCGATGGCACCAAAGATGGCTACGATCTGGAATTGACCCGCGCAATTTCGGAAGCGGTCAACGTTCCGGTGATCGCCTCCGGCGGTGCGGGAACTCTGGACCATTTGGCCGAGGCGGTCACCATCGGGAAAGCCGACGCTGTGCTGGCGGCCTCCATTTTCCATTTCGGGGAGTTCACGATCCGCGAAGTGAAGGAATATATGAAATCAAAGAACATAGAGGTGAGACTATGAGTAAGGAATTGGAAGAGGGATTGGAACTCGCACTGGATTGGAACAAGCTGGAAAAGGCGGTTGAAGGCACCAAAGGTATCATTCCCGTGGCGGTACAGAATGCCGATACCAAGGAAGTCATTCTGGTGGCCTACATCAACCAGTTGGCTTTCGAGGAATCGCTGAAGCGCAAGATGCTGGTGCTTTGGAGTTCATCGCGCCAGGAGCTGTGGGTGAAGGGGTTGACCTCCGGCGAAACCTTCGAGCTGATTGACGCCTACGTCAACTGCGAGCAAAACTCGTTGCTGTTCGTCGTTCGTCCCAACCGCGGCGGCATTTGCCACACCAAAAACAAGAAGGGCGAGCCCCGCAACTGCTACTACCGTAAGATCGATCTGGATAACCCGACCCAGCTGGTCAATATCGATGAGTAACAGGTAAATTCCTCTGCAAGAAATAGAATCTTAACAGTGCGATTTGCGCGAGAAAAAGGTTTCGCATGAAAATCAAGATCAACGACCTGATGCAGCAGAGTGGCGTGAAGTTCGGTACGAGCGGCGCGCGCGGACTGGCCGAGGCGATGACCGACCAGGTTTGCTACACCTACGCCAAGGGATTCCTCCAGTATCTTGAAGAGAGCGGTGAGTTGAAGAAAAACGGCGAATCCGTGGCGATTGCCGGCGACCTGCGGCCCAGCACGGGGCGCATCATGGGCGCGGTGGCCAAGGCGGCTTCCGACATGGGCTACGCGCCGGTCAATTGCGGGCGGATTCCCTCGCCGGCGGTGGCGCTGTACGGCATTGAAAACACCTGCCCGGCCATCATGGTGACGGGCAGCCATATTCCGGCCGACCGCAATGGCATCAAGTTCAACAAGTGCACCGGCGAAATCCTCAAGTACGACGAGGAGCTGATCCGCGAACAGGTGGTAGAGGTCGATAATTCCATTTTTGGCGGGGAGGGGTTCGAGCTTCCGGAGGAAGACATCGATGCGCGCATCAATTATGTAAACCGCTACCTGTGCACCTTCCCGAAGGGTTGCCTCCAGGGCAAGAAAATCGGGATCTACCAGCATTCGGCCGTGGGTCGCGACATGCTGATCGAAATCTTTTCCGGTCTGGGGGCGGATGTTACTCCGCTCGGGTTTTCCGTGTCCTTCATTCCCGTGGATACCGAAGCTATCCGACCCGAGGATGTTGCGTTGGCCCGCGAGTGGTCGGCGGAAAACGGCTTCGATGCGATCATTTCGACCGATGGCGACAGCGACCGGCCCTTGATTAGCGATGAAAACGGGGTGTGGTTGCGCGGCGATGTGGCCGGCATTCTGGCGGCCAGGTATTTGGGCGCGGATTCCATCAGCACCCCGGTCAGCTGCAATTCGGCGGTGGAAAAGTGCGGCTGGTTCAAGGAGGTCCGGCGCACGAAGATTGGATCCCCGTTTGTCGTCGCTTCAATGATCGATGCATCGTTTGCAGGTAACAAAGGCGTGGTGGGATACGAGGCTAACGGTGGGTTCTTGACCAATAGTGATTTTCCGGTCGGCGGCAAAGAACTTCGTCCCTTGCCGACCCGTGATGCCGTCCTTCCGGTGCTGAGCATCATTTTACTTTCCATTCAGGAGAAGAAAAGCATTTCAAAACTCTTGGCCGAGCTGCCGCAACGTTTCACCGCCAGTGATCGCATTCCAAATTTCCCGATCGAGGAGAGCCGCAGGATTATCGAACGATTCGACGATGTTTCCGAGGTTGAGGCCGTGTTCGGGGAGGTTTTTGGGCCTGTGGAATCCGTGGATCTGACCGATGGGCTGCGCATCACCTTTGAATCCTCGGAGGTCCTGCACATGCGACCCTCCGGCAATGCCCCTGAGTTCCGTTGCTACAATGAGGCGGATAGCGAAGATCGCGTGCAGGAAATGCAACGGATTTCAATGGAGGTTCTTCTGCAACTCAAAGGTTGAGCTTGCGGTGAATCATGGAATAGATACTATCCAGCCCTTTAAATTGAGAGATACGACCATGGCTGTAGTACCCGATAGACAAACTTTTCTGGAACAGGCAAAAAAAGGAAATCTGGTTCCGGTTTGGAAGGAAGTTCTTGCGGACCAGGAAACGCCGGTATCGGCCTATGAGCGCGTACGCACCTATCTTCGACAGCGCGAAAATGCATCGCACACCTATCTGCTGGAAAGCGTTGAAGGGGGCGAAAAAATTGGCCGTTATTCGTATATTGGCGGAACGCCGCGCACCATCATTCGTGCCTATGGCCGCCGGGTGGAGATTTCCACCACCGGCGATGCGCCGGTCGTGATTGAAGACATTGATCCGCTCGATGCGCTGAAGCAGCACATGCAGCAGTTTTCGCCGGTTGTGGATGATCCTTCGCTGCCGCGCTTCATTGGCGGAGCGGTGGGTTTTCTCGGTTACGACGTGGTATCCCAGTTCGAGCCCCGCGTTCCCGTCATTCCCGTAGATGAAATCGGCAATCCCGATATGGTGTTCATGGTGACCGACGGGTTGATCGTATTCGATCGGGTCAACCATAGCCTGAAAGTCGTGGCGAATGCCCATATCAACGGCGATGCCAACCATGCGTACGACCAGGCGCTGGCGCAGATCGACGAGCTTTGCGCGGCGCTTAAAACCCCGATTGAACGAGTGTTGATCGATACCCATGACGAAGTGCAACCCCTAACTCCCAAATCGAATACGACCAAAGAGGAATATATGTCGATGGTCGAGAAGGGGAAGGAATACATCCGGGCCGGAGACGTTATTCAAGTGGTGCTCTCTCAGCGGTTCGAGGTGGAAAACGAGGCTGATTCACTGGATGTCTACCGCGCGCTGCGCGCCATCAATCCCTCGCCATACATGTTTTGTTTGGACATGGGCGAGAGTGCCATCGTAGGGACATCGCCGGAAATCCATGTGCGTTGTGAGGATAAACTTGTGGAAGTGCGTCCGATTGCAGGAACGCGGCCTCGCGGGGAGACCCCTGATGAGGATATGGCGTTGGAAAAGGATTTGCTGGCGGACCCCAAGGAACGCGCCGAACACATCATGCTGGTCGATCTGGGACGTAACGACATTGGTCGCGTATGCGACTTTAATTCCGTGACCGTGCCGGACCTAATGGTTATCGAGCGCTACAGCCATGTGATGCATATTGTTTCCGATGTAACCGGCCACCTAGCCGATGACCATGATGAATACGATGTGATGCGAGTGACCTTCCCTGCCGGGACTGTCAGCGGCGCCCCAAAAATCCGGGCCATGGAAATCATTGCCGAACTCGAGAAGAGTAAGCGCGGGCCCTATGCCGGCGCGGTGGGCTACTTCAACTACAACGGCAACTTTGATTCGTGCATTACCATTCGCACCGTGATTCTCGACAAGGGGAAGGCCTATGTTCAGGCTGGCGCAGGGATTGTTGCCGATTCGGTGCCGCTCAGCGAATACGAAGAGACGTGCAACAAGGCGCGGGGCATGATGAAAGCGCTGGCCCTTGCGAAGCACTACCACGCAGCACGTACCGCGGGAGAACAGGCATGATTTTGGTCATCGACAACTACGATTCGTTTACCTTCAACCTCGTGCAGTATCTCGGTGAGCTGGGTGCTGAAATGCGTATCTTCCGAAATGACAAGATTAACATTGAGGATGCAATTGCGCTAAAGCCGGAAAAGCTGTTGATCAGTCCGGGGCCCTGTACTCCCAGGGAAGCTGGCATTTCCTGTGATATTATCCGTGAGTTTGGTCCACGCATTCCGGTGTTTGGCGTGTGCCTGGGCCATCAGTCGATCGGAGATGTCTATGGTGGGAATGTGATTCGTGCCGCCCGCCTGATGCACGGCAAGACCTCGCCAATGATCCATGAAGGCAAGAGCGTGTTCAAAGGATTGCCGAGTCCCTTCGATGCCACCCGCTACCATTCGCTGATCATTGAGCGCGAGACGCTGCCCGATTGCCTGGAAATCACGGCGTGGACGGCCGAAGGCGAGATCATGGGAGTTCGGCACAAGGAACACCCGGTGCACGGTGTACAGTTCCATCCGGAATCCATCCTTACGGTAGAAGGTAAAAAACTGCTTCAGAACTTTCTCGACCTGTAAGGTCTGGGAATGACGAATATCGGTCAAGGGAAGGGCATGCCTTGGTAATTCCTTGTTCGAAATTCTATATTTTTCAGTTTCCTAGTTTCTATATCGGTTTACGATCGGCATACGGCGGTCGCGGTCAAAGGATTTTGGCGTTATCTTGACCCCGGGAGGCGACTGGCGCCTCTTGTATTCGCTCAACTCGACGGCGTGAACCACACGGCGTACGAGTGCTTCGTCGTAGCCCTTTGCAATAAGACCATCGATCCCCATGTCGTTTTCGACGTAGTCCGTCAGAATGGGATCCAGCACCTCATAGGGGGGGAGAGAATCGGTATCCTTCTGGTCGGCTCGTAGTTCGGCCGATGGAGGGCGTTCTATGATGCTCGGTGGAATTGCGGGGGAATCGTCCTGTTCGTTCCGCCAGCGGCATAGATCGAATACGAGGGTCTTAGGGACATCCTTGATGAGTGCGAAGCCGCCGGCCATATCGCCATAGATGGTACAGTAGCCCATCGCCATCTCGCTCTTGTTGCCGGTGGTCAACACCAGCCATCCATATTCGTTGGAGAGGGCCATGATCAGGTTGCCGCGGATGCGCGCCTGCAGGTTTTCTTCGGCCAGGCCGGGCTTCTTGTCCTTTCCCCATATCTCGGAAAGGGATTTGTCGAATTCTTCGTATAGCGGTTTGATCGGCAGGGTATAAAACTCGATACCCAGAATCTTCGCCATTTCACAGGCATCGTTGAGCGTGCCTGAAGAGGAATATTGGGAGGGCATGGTGACCGATGCGACGCGCTCCTTGCCGAGCGCATCGACGGCCAGGGCCAACACCAGCGCAGAGTCGATTCCTCCGCTGAGTGCCACGACGACTCGCTTGAATCCGATTTTGTTTACATAGTCCCTCAATCCCAGCTTCAAAGCTTTATAGACCTCCTCCAAATCGGGGAGGGGAGTTTCCTTGCGCGGTGTGGGACCGTTTTCTCCAATGGCGTAGTAGAGGACGTCTTCCTCGAACTGTTTTGCTCTGGCAATGCGGGAACCATCCGGTGCAAATACCATGCTGGCACCGTCGAACACCAATTCATCCTGTCCCCCCACCATATTGCAGTACAGCATGGTGGATTTAAGTTTCCGAGCGGTTTCTGAGAGAACGCCGATGCGATGATCCAGCTTTTTCCGATGGTAGGGTGAGGCGGAGAGGTTGATCAACAGTTCGATGTTTTCATGGTCCAGCAAAGTGACCGCAGGACCGGTGGCATTCCACGAATCTTCGCAGATATGTACCGCCGCCCGCATGCCATCTATATCAAGCGCAAGCGGTTGATCTCCTGCTTCAAACAGCCGCAATTCATCGAATACCCCATAGTTCGGCAACAGCATCTTGTGGTATTCGCCGATAATCTCTCCACCCTTGAATACGATTGCGGCGTTGAATTTTACGCCATTCCTGGTCACAGGAGAACCGACCACCACATAAGCGTCGGCGGGGAGTTCTTGCTTGAGTCTCACCAACTGCATTTCGCAGTCCGCACAGAAGTGGTCCTTAAGAATAAGATCTTCCGGTGGATAGCCGGAGATTGTCAGTTCAGGGAAGACGATCAGTCGGGCACCGTTCTCAAACGCGGATTTGGTTTTTTCGATCACCAAGTCGGCATTTTCCTTCAGTGCCCCAACCGTGGGGTTCATCTGGATCAGGGCTATGTTCAGGGGTCTATTCCTCCTCGGAATCGTCAGCCATCTTAAACGGGGCGGCTACGATGGCGCCTGCGGTCTTGATCGTTGTTGTTGCGGCGGTTCCTACCACCTTGACCGGCGTGGTGATAAGGCTGCATCCGCCGGTTGCCGCCAACAGGCTCAACAACAAAGAAACGCAGAGCATCGGTTTCAATCCAACCATTCGCCTATCGCCGGTAGTTTGGCGCTTCCTTGGTGATTTTAATATCATGGGCGTGGGCTTCAATGGATCCCGCATGGGATACGCGGACGAACCGTCCGTTTGACTTGAGTGCTGATATTGTGGGGGTTCCGCAATAGCCCAGACTGGCCTGCAGGCCGCCGCAATACTGCTTCATAACCTTGTTGACCGTCCCGGCGTACGGCACCATGCCTTCGATGCCCTGGGGAACGAGGTCATCATCATCACTCAAGCCATAGCGCTGGCGGCTTCCTTCGCGCGATTTCATGGCGTCGAGACTACCCATGCCGCGATAGATCACAAACTGGCGGCCTTCGTAAATAATCTTTTCACCGGGGCTTTCCTCGGTACCTGCCAAAACAGAGCCCATCATCGCGGTGTCGGCACCGGCCACCAGCGCCTTGGCGATGTCGCCCGAGTTGCGGATGCCTCCGTCTGCGATCACGGGAATTTCGCCTTTCAGGGCGTTGGCTGCTGCATAGATGGCGGAAATCTGGGGAATGCCCACGCCCGCCACCACGCGTGTGGTGCAAATCGAGCCGGGGCCAATGCCAATCTTGACGGCATCCGCGCCGGCATCGCGCAGGGCGAGCGCGGCTTCGCCGGTGGCGATGTTGCCGCCAATGACATCGATGTGCGGGAACTTGTTTTTTACCCATCCCACCATGTCGATTACGCCCTTCGAGTGACCGTGGGCCGTATCGACGACAAGCACATCCACCTCTTCTTCATTGAGAATTTCTGCGCGTTCGTAATCGCCGGGGCCGACGCCGGCAGCCACGCGCAGGCGGTATTTGTCATCGCGGTTGAAGAGTGGTTCCTCGTTTTCGATCAGGCGGCGCACATCGGCATAGCTATACAAACCGACGAGCTTGCCCCTTTCCAGTAACGGCAGCTTACCGATCTTATGTTGCTGCATGATGTCGTAGGCTTGGCGCAGGTTGGTATCGGGTTTGGCTGTGATGACGTCGGTGGTCATGACTTCAGTCACCTTGGCCCGCTTGGAACGCGCGAAGCGAATATCCTTGGATGTTAGAATGCCGACGAGTTTGCCGTCATCGTCCAGAATCGGGAACCCACTGAAGCTGTAACCTTTTTCCGCACGCTTCTGGGCAATGGTTTCGAGCGTATCGTTTACATTGAAGGTGACGGGGGTGGTGATGAGGCCGTTGAGGTGATGTTTTACGCGGCTCACATGCTGGGCCTGGATTTCGGGATCCAGGTTTTTATGAATGACGCCGATGCCGCCCATCATCGCCATGGAAATTGCCATTCGAGCTTCGGTCACGGTGTCCATTGCCGCACTCAGAAAGGGGATTTTCATGCTGATGTTTCGGGTCAGCTTGCTCGATATATCCGTGTCGCCGGGCAGGAAATCCGCATACTGGGTAATCAACGAAACATCGTCGAAAGTGAGCCCCTCATAGGGGAAGGTGTTCATGAAGTCGTCTAGATATTGATTTTGGCTCATCTTTTGCATCCTTTTGCCGAACCATTTTGTGCACATTCACAGATGGAGTCAAGTGCTGTGTTGAAGATTGACGCATAGGTGCGGAACCGGGCCGGCGAGTCGTGTTCATTCTATGTTCGTTCAATGGTCTGTCGTGTGGTAGAGAATGGTTTTCGGGAGAACACATGAAGAATTTGATCAAGTGGATTGCAGTGGGGTTCGGTACAGGCTGGAGTCCGGTGATGCCGGGCACGGTGGGTACACTGGTTGGTTTGCCGATGGCGTGGGGGTTGCTGCAGATTCAGCACGCCGGCACACAGGCCATAGTCTGCGCGGCCTTGTCTTTGCTGGCCATTCCCATCTGCGGTGCGGCGGAACGGATCATCGGCGGCAAAGATCCCGGCTGTATCGTGGCCGACGAATATCTGACGCTACCCATTACGGTGATCGGAATGAATGCGTATTCCATGCCTTGGGTATTGCTGAGCGGTTTTATTCTTCACCGCATCTTCGACATCACAAAACCACCGCCGATTCGCCAATTGCAGGACATCCACGGTGGTTTCGGCATTGTGGTCGATGATTTTCTGGCCGCCTTGATTGCCCTTGGCATCAACCATCTTATTTTTCATTTTGTTTGATGGTCTCGTCCAGCTTGATCAGGACGATGGATTAGGCTCGGTGAACGGTTGGGAACAGGATGGTTTTGGATCCTATAAATAAGATTCAATTTTAACCATTTTTTGGAAGGCGCGGCCATTCTGCCGCATCCTTCCCATCTCGCTTGCCACTTAAAAACAGGCCGTATTGAGGTTTTACAGTCCTTCTTGCTGCTGTTGTTGCACGTACTTCATCAGGGACTGGAATTCTTCCGTGTTGCGTAGTTGGTCGAATTCCTCTTCGTCCATCCATCCAATGGCTAGTTTAGGGTCGGCCAGTTGAATGCCGCGACGGAGGGCGTCCGTGGCAGCTTCGGTGTTGTCCAGTTTGTTCTCGGCCCGGGCAAGAAGGAAATAGATCACTTGGTCATCGGTTACTTCGTCGCTAAGCGTACGAAGCTGTTCGGCTGCCAGCTTCCAGTTCCCGATTTTTGTTAGATAGAGTGCAAAGTCATAGCGGGTGCCATTATCCAGAGGTCGTTGGTCGAGGTATTCTTCATAGGCCTTCGTCGCCTTCTCCGGCTGGTCGATTTTCTTGTAGAGCAAGGCCAGGTTCTTCAATGCCTCTGCATAGGTAGGCTTGAGCTCGAGCGAGCGTTTTAGATATTCCTCGGCACGGTCATACGCCTCGGCTTCGATGCAGGCCGCGCCAAGATTGTTGAGAATGTTGAAGGTCAGGACGCGATCCGGTGCGTCTTCCAGCAGCTCCAGCGCTTTGTTCATTTTACCCAGCTTAAAATAAACCATGCCAAGCGGGACCCTAATGCCTTCCAGATCGGGAAGGATTTCCAATGCTTGCTCATAGTATTTTGCTGCTTGTGCAAGGGACCCCTTGTCGTTTTTTCCCAATTCTTCCGCCTGCTCGGCCATAATGATGTTAAAGGCGGCCTTTTTCAGCCACAAGGCGTTGAACGGTCGTTCGCCCTCGCCGCTCCAGCTGGGGTCGGCATCGTTGCGGTTGAGGTCGAGAACCCACTGGTCTTCGGCCGGCAACGAGTGACGCGGGATGTATTGCTGGGCGATGGGCGCCGGCGGGGTGGCATCCTTGAGGATATTGAGGTATTCCTTGACCACTAGGAATACGAGGACGACCAGTAGAACGAGAACGGTCATACCCAAGAAAAAACTGGTAAACTGGTGCCGGCGGATTTCGCGTTTGCGCTCTTCGAGTACCTCGTTCGATACTTGCGGGGTGTAGTCGTCGCGCTGGGACTGATCGGTTGCGTAGATATCCTGTAGATGTTGCCGTTTTCCTGTGTCCATACAATCTTTCCTGTTAATTAGGCGTGGAAGAGCGAAATTGTCCACAACAAGGGCTGGAATGCAATTCAAATATGGTAGTGGCTTCGTGCTGGTTCATGGAAGTTTCCTTCAGTTTTTCGTCCAATTCCGCCACCGGTTGGTGTTATAAAGTTGCGCTTTAAGAAACGTATTGAACCCGGACTTTCTCTCGCCGGGAAGCCAATCTGAACGAAGGAAGCAGCATGTCGAGTACGATAGGAACACTTTTTAAGGTCTCAACTTTCGGAGAGTCGCACGGCAAGGCCGTGGGAGCCACCGTCGATGGATGTCCGGCCAACCTCGAACTGAGCGAAGCTGATATTCAGCAACAACTGACTCGCCGCCGTCCCGGGCAAAGCGATATGACCACGCCGCGCGAAGAAGCCGACCTCGTCACCATTCTCTCTGGCGTGGAAAACGGCAAGACATTGGGCACCCCGATTGGCCTGGTGGTCAACAACAGGGACCAGCGCCCCGGCGACTACGGCGAAATGAGCAATATTCCACGGCCATCGCATGCCGACTATACCTACCAGATGAAATATGGGAACCGTGCCTCCAGTGGCGGTGGCCGTTCCAGCGCGCGCGAAACCATCGGCCGCGTGGCCGCAGGCGCTATTGCCGAAAAATGGTTGCGGGAACAATACGGCACGAAGATAACGGCATGGGTGAGCACCGTTGGCGATATCGATGCGCGCGATCTGAGCGCTGCTGTGCCTACGCGCGAGCAGATTGATTCCAATATTATACGCTGTCCCGACGAAGCGGCTGCGAAAAGGATGATCGAACTGGTGGCCGCCACGCGTGATCGCAAAGATTCCGTCGGCGGCATCCTGACCTGCGTGGCGGAAAACATACCGGTGGGACTGGGCGAGCCCGTCTTCGAGCGCATGGAAGCCAAACTGGGGCAGGCCATGCTCTCGATTCCCGCCACCAAGGGGTTTGAAATCGGATCCGGATTTGCGGGATCACGAATGTTTGGGTCGCAACACAACGATCCGTTCGAAAAGAAACCGGATGGACGCTTGGGCACCGTGACCAACCATAGTGGTGGCGTGCAGGGCGGCATCTCCAACGGCGAGCCGATCGTGTTCCGCATCGCCTTCAAGCCGCCGGCCACGATCGGGGTGGCTCAGGAAACATCGACCTTCGAAGGCGAAAACACGGTGCTGGAAGCCAAGGGTCGACATGATCCATGCGTCGTTCCGCGCGCCGTGCCCATTGTTGAAACCATGACGGCACTGGTGTTGATGGATTTTGCCCTGCGCCAGAGCTACCGCAATGCCTTTAAATGATAGACGGTTCGAGCCATCTTGCATTCATCGGTCCTGGCGGTCCTGAAATTCTGATCGTCATGCTGGTGTTGCTATTGCTCTTTGGTGCCCAGGATGCTCCCCGGATTTTCCGTAAGCTCAATGAAATCCTGAACCACATTCGCACGACGGCGGATAACTTCAAGCACGAGGTGATGTACGGCGATATCAATGCAGGCACGCCGCAAAATGAACCGCTAGGTGACTACGATGACTATGGCCTGGCGGCCGATAACGCGGAAGAGGATGAACCGGGCGGAGCGGTGGTGTCAGAGGAGGCGGCTGAAGGCGATATAGACGGGGAAAATGATGATAAACCCGTTTAAATCCTTCAAGAGCCGCTTTCGCTACGACGACCGCGAGATGCCATTTATCGAGCATCTCGAGGAGTTTCGCCGGATGATTCTGCGAGTGGGACTCACCATCGCCGTCGGCATGGTAGCTTGCGCCTATTTTGTGCCCTGGATGACCCAGGTTTTGCGGATCCCCGCCCAAACGTACATTGATTCGGGCCGGATTGTTTTACAGCATGCCGAAGTGACGGCCGGCTTCAAGATGTGGTTTTCCCTCGCTTTATGGGGCGGAATACTGGTCAGTATGCCGGTGCTGATGATGATTGTCGGGGCGTTTGTGCTGCCCGGGATCAAGGATTCCGAGCGCAAGGCGTTTCAGCGGGTGGCGGGGTTTTCCGGCATTCTGTTTATGGTCGGTGTAATGCTGGGTTACGAATTCACGTTGCCGCTGGCGATGAAGATCATGCTGGGATTCACCAATCGGCTGGGCGGACAAGCCATTTGGGACTACCAGAAGTTCATTGGGTTTTGCCTGCAGGTTTTGCTGGGATTTGGTGTGGCGTTCCAGTTGCCGATCGTCATAATCCTGCTGGGCAAACTGGGCATTGTCAACTCCCGCAAGCTGCGCGAGAAACGCCGGCACGTTGTGGTGGGAATATTTATCCTTGCGATGTTGCTCACGCCGCCGGATGTAACCACCCAGGTTTTGATGGCGCTGCCGTTGATCCTTCTCTATGAATTTTGTATATGGTTTCTTTACTTTTCAGAGGGTGGCAAGAATCAAAATGTTGAGGCTGATACGAGTGAACACAAGGAGTGAACGATGAACACGTTGGCATTTATACCGGGGATGCAGGGAGGGCAGGAAGTTCTGCTTATTTTTCTAGTGGTCTTGTTGCTGTTCGGCGCAAAAAAACTTCCCGAGCTGTCGCGCTCGCTCGGTAAGAGCCTGAGCGAATTCAAGAAGGGACAGCAGGAGGGCGCCAAGCCAGAGCAGAAGGATGAGGAGGGAACCAAAGCGGCTTCTTCTTCCTTGGAAGAACCGGAAAAGAAAGACGACTAACCCTTTCCTTTGGAGAATTCCACCCCAGCGAGGACCCGATGAGCGAACGCATGCACGTAGAACTGACCCCTGAAGAGCAGAAGGAAAATGCCAAGGCGGTCGTCGCCCATGTCCTTCCGTTCGCCATTTGGCTTACCATGATGGTCTACACGGAGAACTACCTGTACCGCACCATCGGTGGCCTTGTTCTCCTCGCGGCATTCCGGCCTTGGCGTTGGTATCCGAGGCTGAAGCTCAAGAACATTCCCGCCGCTATAGGGGTGGGGGTGCTGATCTTCTTCGTCTGGGTCGGTTTTGAAACCCCGTGGATGACCGAACACGCACCCGCCGTCACCGAATGGTACGACCGCCTGTTTGTTGATCTCACCCATCCACTCAAGACACGGGACCTCTATGAGATTCCGCTTTCAGCTGAGCCGGAAGCCGTGCAGGAGGCCATCGCCCTCGGTACAGAAAATGTTCAGCGGACTAAAGTTCCGTATGAAGTGATTCAGGATGGAGAACATGCCGGCCTTCATCGCTACGATCCGCGAGTAACCGGGCCCTTTACCTTCTGGATGCACATGTTTGGCACATCGGTTGTTATCGCCATCATCGAGGAGTTCTTTTTCAGGGGGTTTCTTTACCGCTGGATGCAGGGAAGCCCATTTTTCAAACTTGATGCCGGAAAGCTCCATTGGCCGATGCTCCTGCTTATCTCCGCGTTTTTCGCCGTCGAACACTTCGAGTGGATGGCCGGGTTCATCTGTGGCATGGCCTTCGGCCTGCTCTATATAAAAACCCAGGATATCTGGGCCACCATCATTGCCCACGGCACCACCAACTTTATTCTTGGATTATACGTCATCAAATACAATGCCTATCAGTTCTGGTAGACGTGCCGGGGGATGGGATATATGAATCCGGTGGAAGTGACTCTTGACGAATAATCCAGATACGTGAATGCTGAACGAATTCTAGTAAACCAATTCGCAATTAACGCAACGAGGGAATTGAATGAAAACTCTAATTGTTTATTCCAGCAAGACTGGCAACACCCGTAAATTGGCCTATGCCGTTCACCTTGCACTGCCCGATGCCGAGCTGTGCCGGGTAGAGATGGCCCCCAACCCCGAGAAATACGATTTAATTTATCTGGGTTTCTGGATTGAAGACGGAACGGCTGATGAAAAAATGCGGGAATTCATGAAACGGATCAAAGGCAAGAAGGTCGCCCTGTTTGCCACGCTTGGCGCCTATCCCGAGTCCAAGCATGCTGCCGAAAGCCTTGCGTCCGCCACCGACCTGATTCCGGACTGCCAGAACGCCGGCCATTTCATTTGCCAAGGGGCGATTGATCCGGAACTGATCGAATGGATGGAAACCCTACCCAAGGACCATGGCTACGGACCCACCGAATCGCGTAAGAAACTCTGGGACGACGCCGCTCTTCATCCCAACGACGCCGATTTGGAAAACGTCGCGGACTGGGCCCTTGGGGTCTACAAAAAACAGAAATAGTCCAACGCCGAATCAGCAAATAACAAAAGCCTGTCATTGCGACAGGCTTTTTTGTTGAGGCTCCTTTTCCGACTGCGGCTTTTCCAACCGGGGAAGCCGCTTCAATGATTCGGTTTAATTTCACCTCTGTTCGCTCAGCGACCTGAACAACTCGTTCGAGTTTCTGAACAACGATCATTCCGATCACTATGACGGAAATGACAGCACAACCGCTGATATCACGAGGATTTGTTGATTCTTCTTGTCCATGTTTTCTTTCTATACCCAACGTTAGGGATGACTTTCGCGCAAGCCATCCTGTGTTATTGCGCGGTCGCTGAACCGATAAAATAGTTCTGCGTCTCACGCGTAAAGTCCAGCCCCTGGTTGGAAAAAACTCTGTTTTGAGCAGGTTGATATTTCAGGTATTTTTCGATCCATTGCAGGTTGTCCGAGCAAAGCAGGTTGTTCTTTGATCCTGCAGGTTGTCCGGTTGAACTGCATTCAAATTTGATTCTATTTTTAAGCACCCAAGTGAGTTGTTCCAACCGTTACGTGTGACCTGCGCGGGAATAAACCGTCAGGCATGAAAATTGTGCGTTTTCCCGCGTAAGGTCCATGCCCTGGTTGTGCTCATTTTATTGTCATGCGTTCTGCCACCACGAAACCATTCATTCCGTAACTGGTATTGATTCTGTATGTCTTAATTTTACCGCCACCAATTTGGTCGGTCAGATTCATTTTTTCCTTGGTTTGAATTGGCCAACATTCATTTTCCATACGTTTGAATATGTCAGCAAATTCAGTCTGGATTATGGAGAAATCCACTTCTTCAATATCGAAAATGATATTCCCGTCCTGTACTCCTTCAAAATGATGCATCCAAACACCTGTGAAAATAATATCTGTATCTTCAACAGTTGATTTGTCGGAAAATGTCGTGTGGAGAACGAGGGAATGCTGTCGACCATCGAACTCAAACCCATGACAATTGTTGTCGTGTATTGATTTCATTTTCTTTTAGCACAACGTTAGGGATGACTTTCGCGCAAGCCATCCTGTGTTATTGCGCGGTCGCTGAACCGTTAAAATAATTCTGCGTCTCACGCGTAAAGTCCAGCCCCTGGTTGGAAAAGACTCTGTT
>JBNKSB010000230.1:0-3226 GCA_050297095.1 Pontiella sp.
TCCCGGATATGCACTCGACCAGATCCATTCCTCCGGCGTATTGCACAGCCCCGCTTTTACCGGATTGTTGTGTATATAGCCCACCACGGCATCATAGTGCCGCTCGTCGCGGATGAAGCGATCCCAATACTCCCGCATCCAGAAGACCTTCCCGGGAACGCCGAGCCCCAGCTCGGCATTCTTCTCCAGCGCCCAGCGTCCCGTGTAGGATTTCCACGATTGCACAATCTTTCCCAGCTCAATGATCGGATGTATCAACACATGTACATGGTTCGGCATGATACACCACGCGATGAGCCGATACCGTTCTCCGTCGAATTTCAGCAGGGTATCCTGCCGCGTTCGTGCAACCTCGGGGTGGCGCAATGCGCAGCATCCCATTCCGGCATCCAGCCATTGTTCAATGCGCTTGCGTCGCTCGACGGTCTGTTCACGTTCCGGCAGTAGTTTGAGTTCATCACGCAACAGCTGTTGCGTGCTTTCAGGGAGGGAGTCCGCCAGACGAAAGGTAATCGACTGTAGTTTGGAGTCATCATCATAGTGCGGCAGATATCCGCGTGTGTACCATCGGGGTACAACTCGCTGAATGCCGAGCTGGGGCTCGGCGTTCCCGGAAGAGTCCTTGTTTGCCTTTTCCTCCACCACAAGTCCCCCTAAAACACCCAATTAAACATCCAGCCGACAATCAAGATGCCTATCGAGGCCGTCGCCACGAACACCGCGATCAGACGGGGCTTCATGACCTTGCGCAACAAGACCATTTCAGGCACCGACAGCGCGGTGACCGCCATCATGAAAGCCAGCGCCGTCCCAAGTCCAACGCCCTTGCCAATCAATGCCTCGGCAATCGGAATCGTTCCAATGGCATTGGCATAGAGCGGCACGCCGCACAGCACGGCAATCACGACGCTGAGCGGATTGTCGCTACCGGCATATTTCGCCAGGAGATCCTCCGGCGCCCAGCCATGGATGGCCGCACCGATCCCGATCCCGAGCAGCAGGAACAACCAGATGCGCTTCAAGATATCCCCCACATGCTCACCGGCATAGGCCAGCCGCTCCCGCTGGGTCATGTCGGGGCGTACCTTGCTAAAGGCCTCGCCCGTAAATACGGACTCCTCCAGATACGCTTCTGGCTTGAAACGGCCAATCAGCATGCCGCTCAGTACGCCGATCACAACCCCCATACCCGCATAGGTAAATGCCACCTTCCAACCGAAGGCCGCCCACAAAACGGCAAAGGCCGCCTCGTTCACGATCGGGGAAGTGACCAAAAAGGAAAACGTGACGCCCAGCGGGATTCCGGCCTCGATAAAACCAATAAAGATCGGCACCGAGGAGCAGGAGCAGAATGGAGTGATGATTCCCATCAGCGAAGCCGCCACATGTGCCTTGGGTCCATGGATCCTTTCCAGCATCGCCTTGGTCTTTTGCGGCTGGAACCAGGAGCGCAGATAGGAAATGGCGAAGATCATGCCCGACAACAGAATCGCGATCTTGGCGGTATCGTAGAAAAAGAAATGGATGCTGCCGCCGAGCTGCGATTCAACCGGTATGTGGAACACGCCCTCCACCAGCTTCGTTACCACCTTATCCAGCCAATTAAACATATCCTGCACTCAGCCTCGTTATTTGGCAGCATTGCCAAACGTTGTCCAAAAAAATTATTTCGTTTGCGCCGCCTTGGCGTTATTTTCCAGAACCGCCTCGACACAGTTCATGAAGTTGAGCACACACGGCACCTTCAACGTGTAGTAGACCTGCTTACCGCGTTTTTCATCCTCCACGATGCCCGCGTTTTTCAGGACCGACAGGTGCTTCGAGATGGTCGAAAAATCGGCGTCGACCTTGTCCACGAATTCGCAGACGCACCGCTCGCCGCCCTCCAGCTGCTCCGCCATCCAAAGCCGTGTCGGATGCGCCAGTGCCTTCAACACCTTGGCCTTCGCTTCGTATCGGATTTTTTCCTTCTTCGTCACCCCACACCTCGCATTGTTATTTGGCATAATAACCAAATATTCCAATTCATCAAGCTCTGACTGCTGTTTGGGAGCACTAAACGCACAAACACACGAAAACCAACCGAGATCACTTTCGAGTATTTCGTGGCTAATTATGAATGTAATCACGAACTTCGGAGAGCGAATTAAATACGGGAATACCACAGGCGTCGAGACGGGGGCGGCTATTGTGGCCATTGGCAACGAGGATGCAGTTGACGCCCATGGCGTCGGCGACTTCGAAATCGTGAATGGTGTCGCCGATAAACAGGACTTCATCGGGCGAAACATCGAGACCGGTGATATATTTCTTGCCGTTTTCCACCTTGCCGGCGGCATAGATGTCGTTGAGCCCGATGACATCGTTGAAGTATGGCGCCAGCTTAAAATAATCAACGGCCTGCAGGAGCGTGTCGTGCTGGTAGGCGGAGAGCACCGCTTGAGGAACATTTCCGGCATGCAGCGATTGAATCAGCTCGCGGGCGTCCGGTTGCAACGCGCATTCGAATCGGCGGCGGGTATATTCTTCGATGAATTCCTCGGCCAGTCTGTTGTAGGGATCGCGGTCATAATCGAAGCCGAGCTGGCAATAGTACCGGTCAACGGGAAAGCACAGTTTGTCGCGATAGGTCTTGACCGTGATGGGCGGCAGCCCACGCCGTTGAAGCATGTGATTGTTGATTTCGACACAAAGCCAGGTGTCGTCCCACAGCGTCCCGTTCCAATCCCAGATGATATGTCGATATTTCATGCTTCTGTTTGTCCCCCACTCAAGAACACAAAAAAACCCGCGCAAGGCACGGGTTTTATTAAAGCAGGTCAATGCTTAGTAGCGATCACGGTATCCGCCACGGTCACGGTTTCCGCCACCGCCACCGCCATATCCGCCGCCACGCGAGCCGCCACGGCCTCCACCGCCGCCGCCATATCCGCCGCCACCGCCGCCATATCCGCCGCCACCGCCATCACGACGAGGAGGGCGTTCTTCACGCGGACGGGCAATGTTCACGCGAAGATTACGACCATCGAGATCTTGTTCATTGAACATATCAACCGCTTTTTGCGCCTCTTCGGGAGTGCCCATTTCAATAAAGGCAAATCCGCGGGAGCGGCTGGTGAACTTATCGAGCATCAGCTCGCACTTGACAACGGTTCCGGCTTGCGAGAACAGCGCTTCAAGCGAATCTTCGGTGGTACTGTAGGACAGATTGCCTACATACAGTCTC
>JBNKSB010000231.1:0-9123 GCA_050297095.1 Pontiella sp.
CGGCATCTGGCAGTCCATGAAAATGAGGTCGAAACGGGCGCCCGTGCTAACTTTTTGAACAGCCTGCTCGCCATTCGCAGCCACCTCGACATCGTATCCCTCCTTAACCAGAATCCGTTTGGCTACGGTTTGGTTCACCAGGTTATCTTCGACAATGAGGATGCGTTGTGTATCGTTGAAGGTTGCGGATGGCGCTTCGGTGCCTGGATTGTATTGCACCGGTTCCGTGATCCTTTCGGAGGAGGAAACGGGGTAGTTCAGTACGGTGCCGATCTCGCGGAGCAGGTTTTTCAAATAGAGGGGTTTGGGGAGAGTGACAACCGTTGAGAAACGGCCCAGCGACTTAACTTCGCATGGGTTTTTGGAACTGGCGATGAACAGGGCCATGTCGTTAGATCCAGAGTCGTTGAACAACGCGTGGGTTGTATCGTCGGCATGGCGTTCATCCATCACGAAAATCCGGTATCGGCCATCGTGAATCAACTCGGCAGCTTCATCCAGGGAAGATGCGACCTTGGCAACGAGCCCCCAGCGGTTCATCCACTCCGCCAAGGTTTTTCCCGTGATCCTTTGTTCGTCGATCACAAGCACGCCTTCGCCCTCGAAGGATGTCTCGTCGATCGGTTCTTGCCGGGTTTTTGAGGCAATTGGAAGGTTGAGCCGGAACCAGAACGTCGATCCCTTGCCAAGCTCGCTTTCCATGCCGATTTTTCCGCCCATGAGCGTAACCAGCTGCTTGCAGATTGCCAGTCCCAATCCCGTGCCGCCGAATTCGCGCGTGGTTGAAGAGTCGGCCTGCGAGAATTTCTGGAACAGCAGGGGCAGTTCTTCTTTGGAAATTCCTATGCCGGTGTCGTTGATGGAAAAATGGATGGTGGTTTCCGTTTCTGTTCCGGCGACGGACTCGATATCGACAAAGACATAGCCTTTACGGGTAAACTTCAGCGCATTGCCGATCAGGTTCATCAGGACCTGCCTCATTCGGCCGGCATCGCACATGACATAGGGGGGGGTGCTGGGCGAGTAACGCAAGACCAGGTCGATGCCCTTTTCCAATGCCGTAGGGGCAAGAAGTTCGATGATGTTTTCGCAGGTTTCGCGAAGGTTGCAGGGTTGCAGGTTCAGGTCGAGTTTTCCGGCTTCGATCTTTGAAAAATCGAGGATATCGTTCAGCAGGGTGAGCAGGGCATCCCCCGAGGTTTGGATAATGCGGAGATATTCGTGTTGTTCGTCCGTGAGGGGCGTGCTTCCAAACAGGCTTGCCGTGCCAATAATGCCGTTCATGGGGGTTCGAATCTCATGGCTCATACTGGCGAGAAACTCGGATTTTGCACGTGTCGCTTGTTCTGCTTTTTCCCGGGCGATCAGGAGCTGACGGTTGGCTTGTTCGAGGCTTTCGCGCGCATTGTTGGCATCCTCCATCATACCCATGATGATGTGCTGGTTTTCTTCCAGTTCGCGGCTGCGTTTGTCAAGCAACCGGTTCGCCTCCTTGGTTTCCAGCTCATATTTTTTTCGGTCGGTTATATCCAGCAGGGTCCCCACCATTCGAATCGGCTTGTTTTCCTGGTTCCGTTCGATAACCCGTCCGCGGTCCAGTACCCAGATACACTCGCTATCGTTGCGGAGCATGCGGTATTCGCAGGTGAAAATATCGTTTTTGCCTTCCAGGTGGAGTTGGAGGGTCTCCTTGACGTTGGCGATATCCTTCTCGTGGATATGCTGGCTCCGCCAGTCCGCATCGCTCTCGAGCTGCAGGAGAGGGTTGCCGATAATGGCGATAAAACGTTCGTTGAAGGTGTAGCTATTGTGGGCAATATCCCAGTTCCAATATCCCAGATCGCCCCCGTATAGTATCAGCTCCATGTTGTTGCGGGCATGTGCGGCATCGCTTTCTGCCTGTTTTCGGTCGAGGATTTCCCGCTTGAGGTCCTTATTGTAGCGGTCGGCATCCTCCATGATGCTCAACAAGGCTTTACGATGTTTTTTTAGACCAACAGCTTCGGTTTCCAGAGCCGCGTTGGCTTTCGCGAGTTCCTGTATGGCGGAAATCTGTTCCTCCATTTCCTGGTTGACATCGGTGGCCTCGCTTTCGATGCGGCGGCCGACATGGCGACCCGCCAGGTAGCCAACCATCGCTACCAGCAGGAGGAACACCCCGGAAAAATAGTAGAAGAAGGGGTCGGTGACCAGAGAAAGGCCATAGAGTGCAGTCGTCAGCAGCAAGACGTTGACGACGGCGCTAATAGCATATCCAAGGCCTAGCCTATATTCCAATTTCAACTTTTTCGGCATGTTTGTTTAATCGGTCGGAGTGCTTGTGTAGCGCTTGGGGCGGTTCAGTTCTTCAAGTAGTGTGTTGACTTCGGTCTTTAACTCGATAATGCGTTCTTCCCTCCCCGTCGTTACTGCGTTGAAACGTTCGAGGTCGGCAATGGCGTCTTCGAGCTCATCCTCATGTTTTTTCAGCTTTTCATAATCTCTTTGCAGCTCTGCGTTGAGTTCCTCCACTTGGTGGATTGAGTAGGTCCGGGCGCGGTGGAACAGGAGAATGAGGGGGATCGCCATGACCAGCAGAAATGCAATCTCCGACGATTCAATCAGCCTGTCCTTGTTGATCAGTTCTTTCCGCGTCTTGCTTTCGGTTTCCGAGACCGATTCGATCACGTTGCGGTGTTCTATATAGGACCATGCTGAGAAGGCTAGAATACCGACCAGATATATGACCACGACTCCCGTAAAGCTGCGGTAGGGGTGTATGGTTTTTGGATGGTTCTCTTCCATTACGTCATATCTTTCGAAGTGGTCCGGTATTTCCGGGCTTGGCCGAGCTCACTGAGTAACTCGTTGACTTCCGATTTGAGCTCCAACGTGCGGCGTTCGCGGCCGCGCATCAACTGGTTGAAGCGCTCCATGTCTTCGAGCGTGCGTTTAAGCCGGTCCTCCGCCTGGTTTTGTTCGGTAACATCCCGCCAGAAGCCCAGTACGCCCACCGCGTGGTCTTCTTCATTGCGGAGGGGGATCAGGTTGATTTCCCGTAAGCCGCTGTCCCCATCGGGATGCGTGTACGATTCTAAATAGTGGCTAAGGGGTTCGTTGGTATGGATCACGGTCTGGCTACGTTCCACAATTCGTGAGGCCATGGCTTCATCAAACAGGTCAAAAGGGGTTTTCCCGACAACATCCTTAAAGCTTTCGAGTCGGCATTCCTGCAGGAAGGTCTTGTTGCATCCGAGATGGACCGAATCCTTGTCCTTCCAGAAAATAGAGATGGGTATGCTGTCGATGATGAGGCGCAGTATCTTTTTTGATTCGCGTAGGGCATTTTCGGCCTGCCGATGGCGGGCCATGTCGCGGGCAACACCGAAAATGGCTTGTTTATGCTTCCAGATACCCTGGAAAAGATTCATTTCCACCAAAATGATTGCACCGTTTTTCATTTGCAGGGGAAGGCTGCATGTTGCCGTTGGCTCTGACTGCAACTGCTCAATGGCTCGCTGAACGTCTGCTTGGGAGCTTTCGGCGTACAGATCGAGAATGTTCATTGCGGACAGTTCCTCGTGCGAGTATTCCAGCCGGTTTTCAAACGCCGGATTCACATGCATGAGGAGGCCTTGCATGTCGCACACCAGCAGGAAGTCATCGATGGTTTCGAACAGATTTTGGAAGTTTCGGCTTTCCACGGCGATGGTTTGTTCGGCTTCCTTTTGGGCAGAGATGTCCTGCATGAAGCCATCCCACTCCAGATTTCCGTCAGTGAACCGGGGAACGGCATTGATGTGCAGCCATTTGGGCGAGCCGTCAATATCCACGACGCGGATATTGATGCTGACAGGTTCAAGATGCTCCTTGGAGTCACCAAGGATTTTCCGAAGCAGAGGGATGTCCTCGCTGTGCACATGGTTGAGCGCAAGTTGGGCATCCGCCATAACTTCGCTTCGGTCCAGATGGAACAACTGCTCGTATCCGTCGCCAATGAAGGCGAAGTTAAATTTTTCCGTGGTTGTGTTGTAGACGAGCTGGAAAATGGTGATGTCGTGCAACTTGTTGCCCACGGTTTGTGCAAGGGCTTTGTTTTTATTCAATGCTGCCGTCGTCCGCTTGAACTTTACATGCATTCTTAGAATCAGAATCAGCATGGCCAGAAGCAACAGGATAAGCAGAGCCAAGGTGGGGGCGAGGGATTCGGTGTTCGCAAGATCGCGCACGCCGCCCTCAAACCATGCTGGCAACGCAATCATTCCTAACGGGAAACTTGTCCCCGCATCCTGAAAGAAGGTATGGACCGAATTCTGCATAACTATCCGTGTTTTGTCCGCATTATGGATGCCTTGAACTCAAAAAGAAGCCAAAGTTTCATGGAGTTCGCAAAGCGGTAGTCCCACCACATTGGTATATGATCCATGAATCGCCCGGACCATGTGGGCGGCACCGCCCTGTATGGCGTATGCGCCGGCCTTGTCCATGGGGCAGCCGGATGCGATATAGGCTTCGATTTCTTCCGGTTGAAGTGAACGAAAGAGGACTTCGGTGGAAACCGAAAACGTTTCCGTGCGCCCCCTTCCTCTAACACTGACGGCCGTAATGACTTCGTGGGCGTTTCCTGAGAGGGAAGAAAGCATCTCGAAGGCATGGGTTTTGTTTTCGGGTTTACCGAGGATGCAGTTGTTCAGAACAACGATCGTATCGGCTGCGATGACCGTCGTATCCGGCTCAACCTGCACAGCCGATGCCTTTTCACAAGCCAGCCGCTCTGCAAAGTCGCGCGGCCGTTCTCCTTCGCGTGGAGTCTCGTCGACTTCGGGTACCAGCACATTAAAATCGACCCCAAGCGATCCGAGTAGTTCGCGCCGTCTTGGCGATGCGCTGGCCAGCACAAGGTTGTCGAGGTTGGGATAACTGTTCATAGTATTATGATAAATGGGGATGCGGAGCATTTAAAGCCGCATTTTAAGGCTAGCAAATACATTCCATGGAATGGTTTAGCTCGCTGTAATGGCACGGACCACCTGTTCCGCGGTCGAGATCGATCCCAGCGGAACGCTGTTTTCAATGGCCTTTCGGCATGATTGCAGTAGCGTAAGATCCCCAATCAGCAATGCGCCGATCAATACGCCGTCATGTACCATGAACATGCGATAGTCGCCATTGGAATATTCGTCAAGTACTGTGTCGTTTTCATCGGTTGGGGAAATCTCTCCGATGCTGAACATATTTTTGTTCAGAACCTTCAGCGTGTGCGAACGGGGAATGCCGCCAAATTCCGTTGGAACACCGGCGGCATTCTTCCCGGCAATCTTTCCCTGGTATTGAGCCGCCGCCCATGAACCGTACATGACGCCGTCATGCTCGCAGACATCGCCGGCGGCGAGGATGTTGGGATTGGATGTCCGCATGAAGTTGTCGACCAGCACACCGTGGTTGACGGAGAGCCCCGCTTCGGTGAGCGGGGCAAGGTTGGAACGAACCCCCACCGTAATGACTACCAGGTCCGCCGGCAGTGTGCTGCCGTCATCCATTTCAACGGTCGTGGAGGTAATCCCTTTCACCTTTGCCTGGGTAATGACATCGATTCCCATCGTGTAGAGATGCTGGGCCATAATATCGCTTCCGGCGGCGTTCAATTGGCACGACATCAAATGGTCGAAAGCTTCCAGCACCGTGACCTGGCCTCCTTGCCGGGCCAGCGCCCCCGCCGTTTCCAGTCCGAGGATGCCCCCTCCAATGCAGATGACCTGCGATCCTTCCTCGAACGCCGCCAGAATGGCTTTTGCATCGTTGGCCGTTCGGAGCGTATGCACATGGGGCAGATCATTTCCTTCGAAGGTCGGCAGGAATGGAGAAGCCCCTGTTGCAACGATCAGGTTGCCATAATCGACGGTCGTGCCGTCGTTCAGTTCAATATTCTGGCTGGAAGGGTTCAACTTCCGAAGCCGTTTGCCGGTTTGTATATTGATCCTGTTTTGTTCATACCATTCGGAGGGATGAATCGGGAGTTCTTCGTCATCCACCTCTCCGGCGAGATAGCGGGTCAGGTTAAGACGATAGTAGGGCAGTTCCTCTTCAGCCGAGAGGAGAACAATTTCCACATCCGACGCTGCTTCACGCGCAGCCTCCGCCGCAGATAATCCCGCAATGCCGGCACCGGCAATCACAATCTTGCCGGTACTGCTGGTCTGGGCTGCTGCGGGTTGCTGTTCCGATGTGATCGGTTCGAAGTCACTCGAAGGAGCACCACAAACCGGGCATTCATCCGGCGGTTCGTCGCCATAATGGATATAGCCGCACACTGTACAACGCCAAGCCCTGTCCTCACTCATATGCCCCGCTCCCATGTGTAGATTGCCGTCACTGCCCGGAAATTAAAGCAGATGGGTGGGAAAAGGAAAATAGTGAATCCGGTGTATTGACTTCGCAGACCATATTCGCATAATTCGCCGTTCCTTTGAGCCAGTGTAGCTCAGTGGCAGAGCAGCTGATTTGTAATCAGCTGGTCGGGGGTTCGACTCCCTCCACTGGCTCCAGTTTTTATAAACCCTGCAAATCATTGATTTGCAGGGTTTTGTATTTACAGCTCCCGTCGAGATGGATCCGCATTTTGGCCTCCGAAATCCGCAAAAAATGCCCAAAGTTCCATTTTGCTACGTCCAAGCCTGATTCTTGCTTCGGCATCGGTATACGGAGGTTTCCAGAGTTGAACGTGTAGCTGAGGTTCTTGACTCTCCCGTGACTATGTTGTCACGCGGAATGGATCTCAAGTGGCGGATCGCGATCTTGAATTGGGTTCTCGATTGATTCCGCCTGATGTCGTATTGAGGTATAGTCCTTAACTATATTGAAACTTACGCCTTGCCCCGGCTCTAGAAGACCTTGCGTTTCGTCCTTGCCAGTATCTGTCTGACCTTAAATGTTAGGTGCGCCAAAAAACAGCCGATTAGGGTTGACCCTGTTGAGATGTCATCTAAATTGGACCGCAATTTAGCAGGGAATGGATCATGGCCGATTGCCACGAACAAGTGAAAAAACGGATCAACGCGCTCTACAACATGCTCGTCGAGCATGATGGCTTTGGCGAGATGCGCATTGATTTCAGGATTTTGAAGAAGGGTCAGAAGGAGGTCATTGTGCATTGCGGGAAGCAGTACCGCTATGTGGTGGACACCTCCATGCGCTGCCTGAAGGATTGATTGCTGCCGGGGTGGCCCCGGAGCCGAGATACTAATATTTAAGACGCCGGGTGGCTCTGGGAGGGGCGGGACGTTTTAAAGGAATTAACATGAAAACGGGAATGATGGCAGCGGCAACTTTTGCCGCTTTGGTTGGTATTGCATTTGGTAGCGGGGATCAGATGACTGCGGAGACGGAGTCGCCAAAGCCGTTTCGGCCTGTATTTGGCTGTCTGGTCAATGATCGGTTAACCGGCAACTGGGGCGGGGCACGGGATTCGCTGGAGGAATCGGGCATTACGGTTTCCGCCGAAAACGTCTTTGAATACAGCGGGGTTGTCGAAGGCGGTTTGAATGAAACCGACTCATCGCGCAATCTTTTCACGGCCGATGTTGCAATCGATACCCAGGCCCTTTTGGGTCTCGATGGCGGAACATTTTTTGCCCAATTCCTGTCGGTTACGAAGGAGCGGGGCGGCAGCGGCGATGCCGGCGATCTGCAGGGCTATTCCAACATAGAAAGCGACCGTTCGCTCGATACCCTGTATGAGCTGTGGTACCAGCAGGTTTTCTTTGACGGGCGGATTCGGGCCAAGGTCGGGAAGGTGGATGCCAATTCCGAGTTTGCCTACGTGGCCCCCTTGAAGGAAGTTTCGGCCGCCTGCGAGTTTACCCATTCGACGGCCGGTTTTATGCCGACGATTGCCGGCTTCCCAAGCTATCCCGATCCGGCAATGAGTGTGAATGTGTTTGTGACGCCGTATGAAGCCGATGGACGCCAGCTGACGGTGGCCTATGGTCTTTATGATGGTGCGGCCGGCGTGGATGGCGTGGCCACGGGTTCGCGCGGACCCTCCTCTTTTTTCAGCGACCAGCGGTCGGATGACTACTGTCATATCGCCGAAGGGCAGTATGCCTGGCCCCGGTTCGGCGAACTGCCCGGTGGAAGCTTGAGCGTCGGGGGGTGGCTGCATACCGGCGAATGGGATCGGTTCGACGGCGGCATGGAAGATGGAGTTGCGGGATGGTATGCCACGATACAGCAGCAGTTGACGGCGCCCGATGACGAAAATGCAGACCACGGATTCTACCTTTTCGGGCAGTATGGCTACGGCGATGAAAGCGTGGTCGAGGTGGGGCAGGTGTATGCCGCCGGCGCCCTGCAGAACGGGCTGGGCTGCTGCCGTCCCGAGGACCTGCTGGGGATCTATACCAGTTTTGCCGACTTGTCGGACGATGCGGCCGCCGGCTTTGAACGCGATGAATGGGCGATCGAGACGCTCTATCGATTTATGATCACACCGGCGGTTTATATTCAGCCGGGGCTGCAGTATGTTTTTAACCCATCGGGCGACCCTTCGGTGGATGATGCATTTGTGGGGCAGTTGCGCCTCAGTGTTGCGCTTTAAGGAGACGAATAGGATGAAGCTCAAGGAATTGAAGGTAGGGGATGAAGCCGAGGTGACGGGTTTTAGCACATCGGATCCGGCATACCGCCAGAAACTGCTGCGCATGGGGCTGAACCGCAATGCCGTGTTCAAGGTGGTGCGCAAGGCGCCGTTCGGCGGTCCGATTGAAATCGAGGTCAGGGGCTCGCGACTGGTGCTTCGTAGCGATGAAGCCAATGTGCTGGAGGTGGACAGAAAATGAAGAATCTCCAAATTGCCCTCACCGGCAATCCCAACTGCGGGAAGACCACCGTCTTCAACGCCCTGACCGGCGCCCGCCAGCACGTCGGCAACTGGCCGGGCGTGACCGTGGAACGCGTGATGGGGGAATACACCCACTGCGATGCGACGATCGATGTCACCGACCTACCCGGCATCTATTCCTTCTCGGCGCTTTCGCCGGATGAAGAGGTCGCCCGCAAGCATATCCTGTTCGATACTCCCGATGTGGTGGTCAATGTCATCGATGCCTCCAACCTGGAGCGCAACCTGTATCTGACGACGCAGCT
>JBNKSB010000232.1:0-9929 GCA_050297095.1 Pontiella sp.
CACACGGATCAGGGAATCCATTCCGTACTATCTGAACCGCGAGTGGGCGGCGGGCCAGTTCCGCTGGACCGGCTTCGACTACCGGGGCGAACCGACCCCTTTCGGCTGGCCGGCCATTTCTTCGCAGTTCGGCGCGATGGACACCTGCGGCTTTCCGAAGGATACCTACTACTATTACAAGGCCTGGTGGGGCTCCGAGCCGGTGCTGCACCTCTTCCCGCATTGGAACTGGAAGGGCCGCGAGGGCCAGCCGATCAATGTGTGGGTCTACGCCAACTGCGCCAAGGTGGAGTTGATCCTGAACGGCACGAGCCTGGGCACCAAAACGATGGAGCAATACGGCTATCTGGAATGGAGCGTTCCCTATGCGGCCGGCACGCTGCTCGCCGTCGGCTATGACGAAAACGGCAAGGAGGTTTTGCGCGACACCGTTGAAACCACCTCGGAACCGGCCGCCATCAAGCTGTCCGCAAACACCCAAAGCCTGCCGGCCGACGGGGATGCCGTCGCCCTCATCCGCGTGGAAGTCCTCGATGCCGACGGACGGCCCGTGCCGACGGCGGACAACCAAATCCGCTTCGAGATTTCCGGGCCGGGCCGCATCATTGGCGTCGGCAACGGGGACCCCGCCTCCCTCGAGCCGGACCAGTTCCCCGAAGGCATGCAGTGGCAGCGCAGCTTATTCAGCGGTCTGGCCCAGGTGATTGTTCAGAGCAAACGGGGTCAGGAAGGCGATATAGTGCTGACCGCCCATGGCGATGGACTCGAAGGCACGACGATCCGCCTCAAGGCGGTGCCGACGGAGTCGCTGATCCCCATGGTCCCGGTCAAGCAAACCGTCCACGCCGCCCCGGCCAAGGAAGTCCCGGTCCTGGTGGAAGTAGACATGCCCGCAGACAAGGCGGACGAGGAATGAAGCAGATGCACATACGAAGGATGAACATAGGATAAACCGATGGGACCAATGATGTACAGACAGCGACCCTCCGCTCCAGCCTTGATTGCGGCGGCCTGCGTAATCGTGCTCGGCACCTGCTCGGCCCTCTATATGAAAGGGCGCGTCGATGCCGGGATTGGCGAGCCCTCCTCTCTGATCCTGATCATCAGCCTCACGGCCGTACTCGCCGGAGCACTGGTCATCACCGCCTTCGCCCGCTACACATTCACCCATCTAAAAACCGACCGCGCCTTTGGCCGGGAAGAGCGGCGACTCAAAAAACGCCGCTCTCAGCAACGCTCCTGCACCGAAAGCTGATCAGTGGATCGCCCCCTCTTCGAAAGGGACGTCCTACAGCAGGTTTTGCAGGACAAGCCTCTCCGGTTTCGGAGGGCCGTTTTTCTGGCAAGTTTTCGTCTCTTCTTCGTCATCCCCTCGTACTCGAAAGACAGGGAGGTCGAAGACGAACACGAGAACGATGGGCGATTCTAGTGGAGCTAGATTGATCTACAGCGATGCGATAGGCCGGTTGATTTACAGGCCGTTCGTTCCGTAATGAGCGCCATGGCCCTTTCACATTGATGAAGATAAATCATGATACTGTATCAGGGCAATTTCTATTGCCGGTAATAATATATTCTTTTAACTCCATTTATTTTTCGTCATTATTTTATTCCTAAATTCGCATCCTTAAATGGGTATGGGGAGGTTTCTTATGCTTAGGTGGTTTCAGGGGCTTTTAGCTGTTGTCGTGTGCATTGTATGCGGTGCACCGAATCTTACGAGTGCGCAGGACTGGACGGACGGCAGTTTTACGCTGTGGAATTCATTCGGTTCCCAAGGAAGCGGCGATGGGCAGTTTCAGCAGGCTGATGGCATTACGGTCGATGAAAACGGGCTTATCTACATCAGTGACTATCAACTACATCGCATTCAGGTTTTTCAGGCCGACGGAACATTTGTCCGCAAATGGGGCTCGCAGGGAAGCGGAACCAATCAGTTTCAGAATCCGCGCGGTCTCGACATCGGTCCTGACGGTAATCTCTACGTCTGCGACTGGGGCAATCATCGCATTTGCGTCTATCAGCCCGACGGCACCTTCGTTCGCAGTTGGGGTTCCTACGGAACCGGCGATGGGCAATTTAATCATCCATATCGGATTTCGGTTAACAGCGAAGGACAGGTGTTTGTTGCGGATTATAGCAATTACCGGGTTCAGGCTTTTGATGAAAACGGAATCTTTATAAGGAAGTTTGAACCGGAATCAGAGACCGGTTCTTCAGAGCCCCCCGAAGCAATTGCTGCTCTTGATGACGGTTCTGTACTGGTTGGGCAGAAATCCGGCAATCCTGTATATGTGGTCAAGTATGATGGGCAAGGAGTTAGAGGGGTTGCTTGGCAGATTCCTCAATGGAGTTTTTCCCAGTGCAAAATGGGAGGACTGGATGTTTCCGCTAGGAATGATGTTGTCGCGAGTGGCATTGATGTCTCTTGGCCTAGCACTCAGAGGCCTGATTATACTGACATGAGGATATCCGACGAATCGGGGAACACACTTCATTTGTATCACGATATGTATTCTACGCAATATCAGTGTATAAACATGGCGTTTTGCCCTGATTTGTCGATTGCATGGCTACCTGATTATCACACGGTTAACATAAACCGATGGCTGAACAGGGAAGCAGGCATTCCATCCGATAAACTCGGCTGCTGGACAAAGATTGAAAACGTGCAGCAGCGGGGTGGCTACCCGTATCTCGACATTGATTTCCGGGCGAATTCCGACAATGGAACAACAAATGCCACTGTTGCCATGTGCGCTTTTCAAGATGGAAATCTCAATCTGGCCAACCTGATTCCAATGCGGACATTTGTTGATGGCACCGAAACCAATTTGGGTGCAAATGTTGAGCTGTCTGCTGATGTAAAACGGGTTACGTGGAATATGGCGGCAGACTGGAGTGCGGATTCGGGTAATGTTCAGGTACAGGCTGTTGTTCAGGACGGGCCTTATTACCTTCCGTTTAACTTTCTCACGATTCCTGCAGGGGGAGGAGTGAGCAATAGTTTCCAGATTTGCCGCACGCCGGCAACCAGTGCGGATTTAATGCCGGCGTGGATGTTCCTCGTCGCGGCAAACGATCCGGGGGTCGAATTGATCGATGGAAAAGTCTATGGAACCAGTGGAGGCTATGCTGGCGTGGAATTGGCCAATGACTCTGCAACCACCACGAGCGGAAAAAACTTCCTCTGGGAACGAATGAGTCTGCGTGATCCCTCTACAGAGGAACTTCAATGGGCCAAGGAGGCTGGCACGCCCGGAACTACGCAGTGGACTCCTCGATATAAAGTTGGTGGCCGTCCCTCAAAAGTGAATGAATTCGGCTTGGATACCGGCGCGACTTCCGGATTCTGGGCGGTAAAACAGTAGACTAGGTTTCGGGACTGTTTTCATGTCGTTTCTTTCCTCCATTCAAAAACACCGGATCCGTTCCGTCGCAAGCCGTCTTTCACTCGTGGGGATGACGCTTCTGCCGGCGTGGCATGCGCGGGCGACACAGGTGCTGTATGACGAAGTGAGTAGTCCGGCGGGGCTGATCAGCAACAGCCAGACGGTCGAAACCTCGACGGAGGTCACCAGCAGTTCCGCGCCGTTTGTCAGTGGAAGCTACTCGTTTGTGGAGTGGCAGCTCGGCGGTGTCCGCCAAGAAGACCTGTTGGGGCGGGCTCTGAATCCTTTTAGTTTTACGATTTATGAACCGACGACCGCCACGGCGGTTTATGTCTTAACTGCAGAGGATGCCGATGCCGACGGAGTGAAGGATTGGTACGAGCGGCATTTCTATGGTGATCTGGATGAAGATGCGGCCTCGGATACGGATGGCGATGGAATCCCGCTTTCGTTGGAATACAGCCGGGATTATCATCCGAACCTGTACAATGAAGAGATCGGACGGGGATTAGTCTGGCAACGCTCGGATGCGGTTTTTGTCTCGCTTACAACCAATCCGCTTTATGTCGAAAAGAGTGATCCGGATGGATTGGTCGGTGAAATCAACCAAACCGTTGATCTGAATAGCAATGTCACCACACGAGCCTTATACGGCAACCGGGGCGGGTATACCTTCGCCTATTGGGAGGTGAACGGGGTACGCCAAGCGGATCTACTTGGTCGTAGCCTCGATCCGGCAGCGATTATGGTGACAGAGGATACCACGGCGATTGCCGTTCACGTTCCTACCAGCCAGGATGCGGACGCAGATGGGGTCCCGGATTGGTATGAGTTGAATTATTTTGGATCAACCCACGAGTTGGCCAGCTCCGATTCCGATGGGGACGGGCTGGATCTAGCCACGGAGTATGCACGGGATTACAACCCTACTGTCCACAACGAAATCACAGGGCGGGGCTTGGGTTGGCAACGCTCGAAAACCCTCAACGTAATCGCCAGTCCGGACTATGTCGTCTATACGGAAAAGACGGATCCGGAAGGGTTGGTTTCCACGTTTGATCAAGGTGTGTTGATTGGAACAAATATCACCACCCGTGCGCTTGCTGGCTCGCGTGGTGGCTATCAGTTCACGCATTGGACGATTGATGGCGTGCGGCAGGATGACCAGCTCGGACAAAGTGTCGACCCGGTGAATATAACGATTGCTGGAACGACAACCGTCGTGGCGCATCACCTGCCCTCATCACAGGATAACGATAACGATGGTATTCCAGATTGGTATGAGATTCGTTTTACCGGCAATACAAATCAGGCAGCATCCGCGGATGCAGACGCTGACGGAGTTGATCTGGCTACCGAATATGCGCGGGATTACAATCCGGCGATTGCGAACGAAATCACTGGTCGCGCATTGGCCTGGCAACGGTCGGATGTACAGTTTGTCGATCTTCAGATGTTTGAACGGGTACGGTATGTGATGACCAACCAGGTGCTCCATGGCTGGTTTTCTTCCAGTCCCCTCGCGTTTGAGGGTACGGACCTTGGTGGCCACACGGCATCTGGAGTCGGCGACTGGGACGGCGACGGCGATCCGGATATCTTCATTGGAACGTCGAATGGCACCATCCGTGTCTATGAGAACACGGGCACACGCTACACCATGGATCTATCCGAGTGCACCGGTGCATTTACATCCCTGGTTGAAAGCTGGGGCAATTTAGGTGACGCATATCCTTCGCTGGAAGACTGGAGTGGCGACGGCATTGATGACCTGGCGGTCGGCGGTAATTCGGGATGGGTCCGGATTCTCTCGTCGACGGAACGCTTCCTTCCATCGCAGCATCCCGATGTGAACTATTCGCTGACTATCAACGGAACCACTTCGACCGTTCCGGCCTTTGCCGAGGTGACGGGAGATGGACGGATCGATCTGCTGGTGCTGTTGGATGACGGATCGGTCCGGGTGTATCCGCATACCGGCAACGCTTCGCAACCGTATAGCGCGGCTTCGTTTGTGGATGATCTACTCGGCACTCCAGTGGCGAACGGGACCGGACTGGCCGCTGCGGATTTAAACCATGACGGACTGGTCGATATATTGGTTTCCGCCGATGACGGGCGGGTGTGGCAATTCATGGGCACGGGTGCCGGCACCTATTCCCTCTACAGTAAGGTCTGGGCCGGAAGCGGTAAGGGATTTGCCCAGCGGTTGACGATCGCCGCCGCAGATATGGATGGGGACAACGATGTGGATGCGTTGTGTGGCTACGCCCAAGGAGGGATCATGTATCTGCGCGATCCGCGTATCGGCATCCCGTCTGGATTGAAGGCGGTGAGCGGCCCAGAAACCATTGCACTGGACTGGGACCCAAACCGGAATTCACGATTGAAAGGCTATTATCTGTATAGGGCTCCCGATCCCAACGATCCGTACGATCGACTGACCTCCGTACCGCTTGCGTTGAACAGCTATCTCGACATGGCTGCCGCGGGAGTAAACTGGCATTATTATGTTACGGCGGCAACCGAGGCCTACTACCCCGGGAACACCGTGGCCCGCGAGGTTGAAAGCGATCCGTCCGAGGTGGTGTCTGCAAATACGGGGAACGTCAAAGTTTGGATGCCTGATTTCCGCGGTGTTCCAGCGGGCACAGCGGTTCTGCAAATCAATGTAGAACATGGTACCGGCATTGCCGGTGAGGGCATGGATATTCGGGTAACCTATGATCCATCGTTGTTGACACCGATTTCGCAGGTCGCCAGCAACCAGACGGTGCAAACAACCGCCCTGACGGAAAACCTGCTCATCAACGACAATGCCGACACCGCTTCCGGGGAACTGCAGATAACCGGCACCAGCGGAACAGTGGTCGGGGATGGAAGTCTGTTTTATGTGCACTTCCAGGTTTCGACGAATGCTGTTCCGGGTCAATCGGCGAATCTCGTGTTTTCATCCGTTATGCTGGAGCGCGAGGGCGGCATACAGCTCACCGTCGATTCCAGCGACAGTGCTCAGTTCACGGTGACGCAAGCCGGATATTTTCTTGGCGATGTCAACGGGGACGGCGTTCTCGACATGGAGGACCATCATTTCCTTATGTGGTTGCTGCAGGAACAGGACCGGGTTCCCACTCCGGAGGAAATTGCTGCCGGAGACATGAATGGCAATGGAGAGCTGGACCATCGTGATATAGCATTGCATCTGAGGTTGATACATGAATCCTAGCTGTAAAATCCTACGCAAATTCCTTGTTGCGGCTGGCTTGCTGCTAAGTGTGTCGAATGGAAATGCCTATGAGATCCGCGTCTCGGAAAAGGATGTAATGCCTGGGCATACCGTGCAGCTACCGGTGCTGATCGACCATGCCGCGGACGTTGCCACCATCAAGTTCCAAATCAATTATGATCCACAACTATTGCTGCTGACCTCGGTTTCAACAAATGCGGGGGCGTTGGAGGAAGGTTTTTCGATGCAGTACACGGACGAGGATGGCGTTCTTGTTGTCTACATGTACCGTTCGGAAGGTCTTGTGGGCGGTTCCGGAGAGCTGTGCCGCCTGCATTTTATAGCGAATGCCGGCTCACAGTTGATGATGAAATCCGCACTGACGATTGCCGAAGCCGGTCTGGGAGACCAGATGGGTCAGGACCTTGCTCTGATTGAGCCTGTGACGGTGCAAAGCGGAGCCGTAACGATCTACCCGACCATGGAATCCGATCAGGATTCCGACGGCATGCCCGATCTTTGGGAGTTTCAGTACAGCGAAGGTGAAGGGGTTACGGCGTTGGATGCCGGAACCGATAGCGATTCCGATGGGCTTGATAATCTACAGGAATACGTTGCCGGCCTGAACCCCACCAATTATGACGGATTTTACGTTTCAGCCATCGAGATCCCTGCCGCGGATGGACACCCCTTTATCCTTCACTGGAACAGCGTAACCGGCCGGGTATACGATGTATACTGGACAACCAATCTGGAGGATGGGTTTACCTTGCTACAGGACAATATACAGTGGCCGGCAAACAGCTATACGGACGAAGTTTACAATGCCGAAAGCTGCGGCTTCTACATGATCGATGTAAATCTTCCCCAATAGAGCTAACCGCCATGCGGCGTGATAACGCAGCAATCGATAGCCTCATCGACGGCATTGTGTAGGTAGACACCAAGGTAACGGCCTCTTTGCGGCTTTTGGTGACTCTGTGTGAGGATACATTTCCAGTAAGGTAGGCTATAGAGGCCACTAGATGAACACGGATTAACGAAGAACATGGGAGCAATGAAACGCACCACCCCCAACAACAAATAACGATTCACTATGAACTGCCACCAGGCAACTCGCCTGCGGGTTGACCAGTACAATACATGCCTAACTTAGTGCCATTCCCCTTGCTGAACGGCACGTGCATTCAGGGCCTTCAAGTTTCAGGCACAATGCAATTCATCCGGCTTTAGGTAAACAAGGTTGTCGACATTCAGCAGATAGCTTTTGCGGACACCATTATACCAAATCTTTGATACGAACCCGCTGACTTCAATCAATGAAGATCTGATGGTGATTCCGTCCCTCCATTGATGCGCATCCTCAAGCTTGGCATCATTCTCTTGATTTTCAGATTTTACTTCCGCTTGCACGATGAACTTTTCCGAACCCAAATGATGGTTTGCAACACGTGAGTTTCGAATGATCAGATTTTCAGTATGTATAATCTCTTCTATCATCATATGCCTCGTTCATTTTCGATTCGCAGGGAACAGGGAAGAGCTCACTGCCCAAGAAATTCCGACGCATTCATGGCTACACGCCATTTTTCGGATTTATGCTGGCGCTCAACAATCCGCCATTCAAGCCTTGTTCAGCTGATCGCGGAATGATTGGCTAATTCACCTCTGCACTGCGTATCTATTTCGCAACATTTAACTAAGTTAGGTTATACACACACTCCCGCATCAACAGGGATAGATTTCGAGCCTTCGTAGTATGTTTCAGTAACATGAGAATGATTCCGCGAACGTCTGCAATGGCACCATCTAGAGCGGATTGAGAAGGTCTATAGCCACGATAGCGGAGAGGCTACGACCTTGCATCCACGGAGATCACACGTCCCCTATTCAAGCGAAACGTCCTACCTAGGTTTTGCAGGACTCGGCTGCCATTCCCTTCGGTCATTGCTTTCGTTCCGAAAGCCTCGCTTCGCGTCTCCGATTTCGGAAGGCTTGTTTTTCTAGCAAGCTTTCCTCCCCCTCATCAGGCAAACTTCTCATTCCAAATGAATTAGACAGAATGATTTTGTGGCAGACACGAAGTGAGTCTGGCCCCGCAGGGACAGCAGCGCGTTGGAGCGAAGCGAAAACATAATTTGCCCCCTGCAAATAATGACCAACGGGAATGGTTCACCGGCAATAATTTTCTTCTGGATTGCTTGTGCACATGGAATTTCCCTGCACAGGAATCATTCTGCCACTCAATCATTCTGCCTTTATTCAACTCTATTTGGTTGCGGCTATGCCGCGCTAGGTGTTCCGTGGTTCTAATTTTGGTCGCGGCGATGGGATCGTCTAAAGTTCCAGCTTGTAGAGTGCGTAGCTGATGGGCGGCATTTCGACGGCGTGGCTTCCGTTGCCGGACTGGAGTTCGAGCTTATCGCCGGCCAGCCACTTGAAGCCTTTGGCGTTCAGGTTGAGCTGGAAGTCGGCCTTTTCCACGCGGTCGGCGGGGTTGAACAGGCACAGCACGACATCCTTCCCGTTGGCGCGGGCGTAGATGAACGGGTAGGTGTTTTCGGCGGCGTACACGGGCACGAATTCGGCATAGGCTTCAAAGGCCGGTTCGGCGTGCTTCAAGGCGACCAGTCGGCGGAATTGGTTGAGCAGCGAAGCAGGGTCGTCTTCCTGCGCGGCCACTGTGGGCGCGTCGGACGCGGGATCGACGGGCAGGTAGAGCGCTTCGGGATTGGCGGTCGAGAAACCGAGGTTTTTGCCGGGTGCCCATTGCATCGGCGTACGGTCGCCCGAGCGCGGCGGATAGGCGCCTTCGACATTGGGATTGCCGTATTGCTGGCGCATGCCGATTTCGTTGCCGTAGTAGACGAATGGAATGCCCGGCATAGTCAGGCCGAAGGCGTAGATCATTTCGAGTTCGTGGTCGGTGCGCTTGACGTTGATGCGGGCGTTGTCGTGGTTCCCCAGCGGAATGTTGATATAGCCGCCGGCCTTGGTGGCCTCGTATTGCGCCATGTAGCTGTCGAGGAAGGCTCGGATGTTGCCCTTCCCCTCGCGGTCGAAGAAGCTGTGCCCTTCGGAATGACCGTTCAGAATCCGCCAGCTTTCCTTTTGGAACAGATCGTTGTAGCCGCGAAACCAGTGGAAGAAGTCGGCATGAAACGCGTGGTCCAGCGCATCCTTCGGCCCCGACCATTCGGCCACCATGACCGAGCCAGGATATTCGGAATCAATCAGCTGGCGGATTTCCTGCCAGAACAGCTTGGTCCCGTTTTCGTGCGTGTTGAAGAACTGGTCGTTCCCCTCGACGT
>JBNKSB010000233.1:0-3678 GCA_050297095.1 Pontiella sp.
CCGGCCTTGCGCAGCATGAACCATTTCATCGGCAGGCCGAGGAAGGCTGTAATCATTCCGCGCCCGACAAAGAACATGCAGATCACGCCAACGGTCAGCGAGGCCACGACTAATTTACCCAGACTGCGGTAGCCAAATCCCGTAACGAATCCGGCCGCAATCGCTGAAACCACCATGCCGCAGGTCAGCAGCAGGTTAACAACAGTGTCATAGAGGAAGTTCCCGACGGTGTAGGAGGAGGATTGCACGACGGCCTGGTCGATTCCCAGCATGCCGGACACCAGATTGAGCATTCCCAGGACAAACGTTAGCAACAGCAGAGTGATCATCACGTAGCCGCTACCGAACATGAAGGCCGCGAATTTGGTCCGTTTCTGAATGGTTCGCGACAAAAACAGTTTTCTGCCGTGGGCCATGAAAGCGCGCATGACGCCATACGCCCAGCGCATCTGCTGCCGGAATAGGTCGCCCGGCGTGTAGGGCACCTCGCAGCGTATGCGCAGATCGTCGACATAGGCGATCCGCTTGCCTTTGGTAATCATGCGCAACGAATAGTCCACGTCTTCGGTCAGTGCGCCGGCGGTCCATCCTCCGTTTTCAACAAGATAGCTCTTCTTTACGAGTTCTCCCGATCCGCAGAACACGCAGCTTTTCGTGGCCGCCTTGAGAAAGGGCAGGATAACGATGTGGATAATGTTAACGATTCCCGTTCCCATCAGCGTGCTGTGGTTATCATGCACATTGATGATGCGCCAGGCGGCCTGGGCGCCAGCCAATGACGGATCCTTGATGACTGGCACGACCAGCCGTTTCAGGAAATCCTTCTTGGGCAGGAAGTCGGAGTCGAGAATCAGGAGATAGTCGCCCTTCGATTTTGGCAACATGACATTGAGGTTTCCGGGCTTGAATCCGGCGTTGTCGCCGCGGCGGCTGATTTCAACGCGCGGGTTGGTGGCGGCAAACTCATCGATCTTGGCGGAGATTTCCGGTTCGTTGCTATCGTCTCCGATCATGATCTGGAGTTTGTCCTCCGGATAATCAAAATCGAGGCATCGTGCCGCACAGTTCAGTGCGGCCAGCTCATTGTAGGTCGGGATCTGCACGGTTACCGACGGATAGAGCGAACGGTCTTCGATGATCTCTGGACGGTCGCGCAATCGCCGGAGCGCCAAAGCGCATCCGGTTACGATCAGATAACCGAACGAAAAGACACAGGCGCCCATCAGCGTAAATTCAAAAGCCGTTTTTAAGAAGACGTGGATCCCCATATTTCTCCCCTCCCCCAATTTTTACAAATCACGGATTTCCCGTGAATTAAGTCGGTGGGTTTATAGGTATTTCCTGAGAAAGGCAACCCCCGAGGGCACTTTTTAGACGTGCAATTTATCCATAAAACGGACTTCCAACGGCTAAAAGTCCGTTGCGGAAGAGCACAGGCACCGATGTTATTCCGGCTATGGTCCGGGAATTGTTGTGATGTGCAGGAATTCCTGGATTGCCGGCGAAAATTTAACGACCACCGGGGTGAACACCACGCTAACCATCGTCATCAGCTTGATGAGAATGTTGAGCGAAGGGCCGGAGGTGTCTTTACATGGATCGCCGACCGTATCGCCGACTACGGCCGCCTTGTGGGCATCCGAACCTTTGCCGCCGTGTGCACCCTTTTCCACAAACTTCTTGGCGTTGTCCCAGGCGCCGCCGGCATTGTTGAGCATCGTAGCTAGGACGAATCCGCAGACCAGTCCTCCGGCCAAGAGGCCCATGACGCCCTGAACTCCGAGAATCAGACCCGTCAGGACCGGAACAATGATGGCCAGCAGCGAGGGAACCAGCATTTCCTTTTGAGCCCCCTTGGTGGAGATGGCTACGCACCGGGCGTAATCCGGCTTTTGCGTTCCTTCCATAATGCCGGGGAATTCGCGGAACTGGCGCCGTACCTCTTCCACCATGGCACCGGCGGCGCGACCGACGGCTTTCATGGTCATAGCGCAGAAGACAAAGGCCATCATCCCTCCGATGAACAGGCCGCACAGCAGCAACGGGTTCATGATGTGCAGCTCGTAGGCATCGATGAAATCCATGATATGAGCCTTTTCGGCGGTCTCTTTGGTAAACCCAAGGAATTCGCCTTCGCCGGCGAGCTTGCCGATCCAGATCTTGACCTCCTCGATATAGGCGGCCAGCAGGGCCATCGCCGTCAAGGCGGCGGATCCGATCGCAAAGCCCTTACCGGTGGCGGCCGTGGTATTGCCGAGAGAATCCAGTGCATCGGTGCGTTCACGCACCTCCGGCGGCAGGCCGGACATTTCCGCATTGCCGCCTGCGTTGTCGGCGATGGGCCCATAGGCGTCGGTGGCGAGGGTGATGCCGAGCGTGGCGAGCATGCCCACGGCTGCGAATCCGATGCCATAAAGCCCGAGCGACATGTCGTGGAACCCGCCGGCAAAGCCGAAGGCGCATATGATGCCGATAACGATGGTGATGACCGGAATGCCTGCGGAATACATGCCCGTGGCCAAGCCGTCGATAATGGTTGTGGCCGGCCCCATGATGGCTTGGCTGGCTATGCCCTGGGTGGGTTTGTACTCATCGGAGGTATAATATTCCGTGGCCTGCCCGATAATCACTCCGGCGGCGAGGCCGGAGATCACCGAAAGGACAATACCGCCGGCAATCATGCCGGAAAGCCACAGGCCGACCAGCGCGAGCACGATGAAAATCGAACTGCCGAGCGTCCCGGTCAAGAGCGCCTTGAGCAGGTTTTTCTGGCTGGCACCTTCCCTGCATCTCACCAGGAACATACCGAGAATGGATAGAAGTGTTCCGATGCCCGCCACGATCATCGGGGCGGTCACCAGGCCGATCGCATCGGCGGCGGTGCCGCGGCCTTCCATCACCTGCCGTGCTCCCACGGCGGCGCCGAGTGCGGCGGTTGCGAGAATCGAGCCGCAGTACGATTCGTACAGGTCGGCTCCCATGCCGGCGACGTCGCCGACGTTATCGCCCACGTTGTCGGCGATGGTGGCGGGGTTCCGCGGGTCATCTTCCGGAATGCCGGCTTCCACCTTGCCGACGAGATCGGCACCGACGTCCGCCGCCTTGGTGTAGATGCCGCCGCCGACGCGGGCAAAGAGCGCCTGCGTGGAGGCTCCCATGCCGAAGGTGATCATGGTGGTGGTGATATGGACGAGCTTTTCCGTCACGGTGCAGCCGGCTGGCACCAGCTCCATGCCCAGCAGGCTCCATCCGTTGTCCATGTTGGCGGCGGTGTAGACCAGTTTATCGAGAATGAGGTACCACAGGCAGATGTCGAGTAGGCCGAACCCGACCACCACGAGGCCCATGACGGCGCCGGACCGGAAGGCTACCTGCAAGCCGCGGTTGAGGCTTTCCGAGCAGCCTTGGGCCGTGCGCGCCGAAGCCGCCGTTGCGGTCTTCATGCCGATGAACCCGCAGAGCCCGGAAAAGAAGCCGCCGGTCAAAAAGGCGATCGGCACGAACGGATTCTGGATGCCGAAGATCGCGAGCAGTTGCAGGATGATCAGCAGGACGACGAAGACGATGACGACCACCCGATACTGTCGGAACAGGTAGGCCATTGCGCCTTCGCGTACGTGGCCGGCAATCTCCTTCATCGTTTCATTGCCTTCGCTCGCCTCGATCATCTTGCGATGA